>CAYMLL010000063.1:19826-28999 GCA_964390645.1 uncultured Planctomycetia bacterium
CGACTCCGGCGACTCCGGCGACTCCGGCGACTCCGGCGACTCCGGCGACTCCGGCGACTCCGGCAGCGCTCCCGCGCGGCCCCCGGCCGCCGTCCCGCGCGAGAGGATCTTGTGAACCAGGTAGCTCACCGCGGGCTCCCGGATCGTCCGGCTCTCCTCGATATCCGGGGTGCGATCGCGCGCCGAGGCCTCGATGAGCCGCGCCGGATCCTCGACGAAGACAGCGATCTGCGGCGGGTCCGCCGGATTCGTCTTCGAGCCCCCCGTCTCTGCAAACGGGTCCTCGGAGCCCGTCTCTGCAAACGGGTCCTCGGAGCCCGTCTCTGCAAACGGGTCCTCGGAACCCGTCTCACCGGCGAGATCGGGCGGCTCCTGTCCATCCCAGGGTCGCGGAACGTCGAAGAGCCCGTCCTCGAAGAGCCCCTCGACCGCCGCGCCACGGGTCTTGCGGTTCTCGTCGCTGCCACCTTGCCAGATGAAGGCGAGCATCAGCCCGACGATGACGACCAGGAAGATCATCTGCATGCCGAGACGCCGCTTGACGCGTGTCGACGACCTCTGACGATCCGAAGGTGAGTTCTTGAACAGCATCGGCGCAGGATCCCGAAAGCCACCCGGACGAGCTTGCTTATTGTGACGCAATTCTCCGCTATCGCCACGGGGTTTTGCCGGAGGACGCTTCGGGGCGGCTCTCGAGAAACGCGAGGAGAACCTCCGCGGCCGCCGCACCGCTTCCCCGACGGAAGCACGAGTCCTTCAGACGCTCGAGTCGCTCCAGCGCGTCATCACGCGCGGCGCCCTCGTCAAGGAGGCTGCGAGCGATCGGAGCGAGCTCGTCGGACGGATCCTCCCAGAAGAGCTTCTCGACCACTGTCGCCTCGCCACCGTTGGGGCCGCTGCCGACGATATTCGGAAGCGCGATCCACGGCGTGACGCTGATACGATCGAACACGTACGCGCCGAGCCGCGTCGTACGGTAAAGAACGATCATCGGCTTCTGGAAATACGCCAGCTGCAGCGAGGCCGTGCCCGACGCGACGAGGGCGAAATCACAAGCCTGCATCAGCGCGCGAGAGTCACCCGTGACGATATCGACCCGGATTCCGTGCTTCTTCGCCACCTGGTTGACGCTCTGCTCGAACTCCTCGCGAAGGCATGACACGACAACGCGCTGACGCTCCGGGTCGAGCGCCATCTTTGCGAGGATCCTGCCGAAGGCCGGCGCCAGCGCCTCGACCTCCTGGGTACGGCTGCCGGGAAAGACACCGATGACCTTGACGCCCGGATCGATCGAGAGCCGTTCGCGCAGCTCCTCGCCCCAGTGCTGCGGCAGGTCGGCGAGCTCGTCACCCAGCGGGTGGCCGACACAGCTCACCGGGACGCGATCGTTGCGGTAGAGCTCCTCCTCGAAAGGGATGATCGCCATCAAGAGATCGGTGTACTTCAGCACCTTGCGACGGCGCCACGGCGCCCAGGCCCAGACCTGCGGCAGTATGTAGTAGGCAACCGGGATACCGCGCCATCGCGCCAGCCTCGCGAGTAGACAGTTGAGCGCCGGCGAGTCGACGAGGAGCACCGCGGTCGGCCTCCTCTGCACCAGCAGTCGATCGAACTCGCGCAGCAGGCCGATGTAGCGCCCGAGCCCACCCAGAAAGCCCAGCACCATCGTCGCCGTCGCGGTGAGATCGCGCAGCACCTCGCAACCCACGCGCCGGAGGTGGTCACCGCCGAACCCGCCGAAGCGGACGTCCGGCCGAATTCGGGCGACCTCCTCGACGAGGTGGGCCGCGTGCAGATCGGCCGATGGCTCGACCGCGACGACGAGCACGAAGGGTGGGCTGCTGGCGTACGAGGTGGACAACGATCGCGCCGGTGGACTATAAGACGATGAGAATGAAACCGCTGACGGACTTCCGAGAATTCCGGCAATTCCTGGCATCTTTCACCAATTACGAGAGGTTGCCAACCTTTCGCTACGACTCCAGGACCCTGGGGCTCGAACGCATGCGGAGCTTCGTCCACGATCTCGGCGATCCGCAGAACGCGTACCCCTGCGTCCATGTCGGCGGCACGAAGGGCAAGGGAACAACGACGCTGATGCTCGAGGCGCTGCTCGGCGCCGACGGGGCGCGGGTCGGCACGTACACGTCGCCCCACATCGAGCACCTGTGCGAACGCATCCGTGTCGGCGGCGCGCCGATCTCCGGGGATGACATCGTCGCCTCCGCGAACGCCACCCTGGCAGCTCTGGAGAGGCGACTCGGCAGCCCGGACTCTCCGACCTTCTTCGAGCTCATGACCGCCATCGCCATGCTCCATTTTTCGAAGGCGGCGGTGGACTACGCGATCTTCGAGGTCGGCCTCGGCGGCCGGCTCGACGCCACCAACATCCTGTCGGCACGATGGAGCGCGCTCACCAGCGTCGGGCTCGAGCACACCGACCTTCTCGGCGACTCGCTGGCGCAGATCGCCACGGAGAAAGCCGGCATTATCAGACCGTCCACCCCCGTCGTCTGTGGCGAGCTGCCGACGGAGGCCCTCGAGGTCGTCGCCGCCGTCGCCGAGGAGCGTGGGGCGCCGCTGGTCGAGACGCGATCGGACGACGTCGTGGTCGGCGCGGACGGCACCGTCCGGATCGAGGGCCTTGACCGTCCGGTGCGAGCGCACCGCGTGCGAGGCCCGGGCCTGCGCACGGACCTGGCGATCGCATGGTCGCTCTACCGCCGCATCCTCGCGGACGACCATCGCGAGCCCACGTTCGACACCGTCCGGCGAGTGCTCGAGGAGCTCGAGCTGCCCGCGCGGGTCGAGATGTTCGACGTCCGCCCGCCCGTCTGCCTCGACGGCGCCCACACGGTCGAGTCGATCAACGCTCTCGCGACGGCGCTCGACGAGATCGAGATGCCGCGCCCGAGAACGCTCGTCTTCTCGCTCGCGTCGGACAAGCGATGCGCCGAGATCCTCGCCCGCCTCGACGCGGTCGGCGACGACTTGATCTTCACGCTCGCCGATCCGGTCCGGTCGCTGACGCCCGAGGACTTGCGAGACGCTTTCGGTCGCGGCGAGGTCATCGAGGATCCTCACGCCGCGCTCGACGAGGCGCTCGCACGTGGCAAGCCGGTCGTGATCACCGGCTCGATCTACCTCGCCGGTCGCCTTCGAAAACGACTGCGAGGATAGCGCTCGCGACCCTCCCGTCCAGTCGCGGGGAAGTCACACCGCGGGGAAATCACACCACTGGCGACCGCTGCGGATGGGCTGTTACCCGTCCTCCTCCTCGGAGGTCGCCGCGACCGCCTTCGGCTCGGGCTTCTGCGTGTCGGACTCCTCTGGCGCCTCCGGAAGCGTCCCGGGCTCGAAGCTCGGGCGCCCGTCGCACAGCTCGATGGCGATCGAGTCGAAGCCCTCGAAGTGTCCCCGCAGGATCTCCTCTGCGAGCGCGTCCTCGATGTTTTGCTCGACCGCGCGACGCAGTGGTCGCGCGCCGAACTCGGGGTTGTAGCCGAGGTCTATGAGGTAGTCGCGGACCTCGTCCGATATGGTCACCGCGAGGCCCTGCTCCTGCAGACGGCTCTGCACATGCCCCAGCTCAATGTCGACGATCACCCGCAGATCCTCACGACCGAGCGTGCAGAACACGATGACCTCGTCGAGTCGGTTGAGAAACTCCGGACGGAAGTGGCGCTCCACCTCGTTGAGAAGCTCGCTCTTCATCTCGTCGTAGCTGCGCTCGCCGGAAGTCGGCTTGAAGCCGAGCGAGGCCTGGTTCTTGATGATGTTGGCGCCGATATTCGAGGTCATGATCAGGATCGAGTTGCGGAAATCGATGTGGCGGCCGAAGCTGTCGGTCAGCTTGCCCTCCTCCATGATCTGCAACAGCATGTTGAAGACGTCGGAGTGCGCCTTCTCGATCTCGTCGAAGAGCACGACGGAGTAGGGACGACGCCGGATCTTCTCCGTCAGCTGGCCGCCCTCCTCGAAGCCGACGTATCCCGGTGGCGCTCCGACCAGCCGCGACACGTTGTGCTTCTCCATGTACTCCGACATGTCGATCTGGATCAGCGCGTCCTCCTCACCGAACATGAACTTCGCCAGCGCCTTGGCGAGGAGCGTCTTTCCGACGCCCGTGGGTCCGAGGAAGATGAACGAGCCCATCGGGCGACGTGGATCCTTGAGCCCGGAGCGGGAGCGCCGCACCGCACGCGCGATCGCGTGAATCGCGTCGTCCTGCGACACGACGGTCTTGTGCAGTTCGTCCTCCATCGCCAGAAGCCGCTCGGCGTCGGCCTTCTCGAGGCGAGTCAACGGGATGCCGGTCATCTTCGACACGGTCTCCGCGACGACCTCATCGTCCACGACGCCGCCGGACTCGGAGGCCTCCTCACGCCATTCGCGCTTGATCTGCTCCTTCTTCTTCTTGAGCTTGTCCGCCTGGTCGCGCAGATTCGCCGCGCGCTCGAAGTCCTGCTGCGCGACCGCCTCCTCCTTCTCCTTGTTGAGCGATTCGACCTCGCGTTCGAGATCCTTGAGGTCCGGCGGCCGTGTCATCGTGCGCATGCGCACGCGCGAGCCGGCCTCGTCGATCACGTCGATCGCCTTGTCAGGAAGGAAGCGGCCCGAGATGTAGCGCGTCGACAGCTCGACGGACGCCTCGAGCGCGCCGTCGGTGATCTGCACGCGGTGGTGCGCCTCGTACTTGTCACGCAGGCCCTTGAGAATCTCGACGGTCTCGGGCTTCGACGGCGGGTTGACCATGATCGTCTGGAAGCGTCGCTCGAGCGCACCGTCCTTCTCGATGAACTTGCGGTACTCATCGAGCGTGGTGGCGCCGATGCACTGAACCTCGCCGCGTGACAGCGCAGGCTTCAGCACATTCGACGCATCGATCGCGCCCTCGGCGCCGCCGGCGCCGACGAGTGTGTGCAGTTCATCGATGAAGAGGATGACGTTCTTGACGCGCCGCACCTCGGTCATCACTGCCTTGATGCGCTCCTCGAACTGACCACGGTACTTCGTACCGGCGACCATCATCGCCAGATCGAGGACGACGATGCGTCGATCACGTAGAATCTCGGGGACGTCGCCGTTGACAACGTCCTGAGCGAGCCCTTCCACGATCGCGGTCTTTCCGACCCCCGGCTCGCCGAGGAGCACGGGGTTGTTCTTCGTGCGACGGCTGAGGATCTGGATGACCCGCTCGATCTCATCGTGGCGGCCGATCACCGGATCCAGCTTGCCTTCACGAGCAAGCTCCGTCAGGTCCCGACCGAAGGCATCGAGCGCCGGCGTCTTCGAACGGCCGGACTTCGGCTGCGACGCCTGCGGGATCGAGCTCTCGGCGTCGGCGTCGGCACCGAGCAGCTCGAGTACCTCCCCGCGCACATCCTCGAGCTTCAGGTTGAGGTCGAGAAGCACCTGCGCGGCGACGCCATCGTTCTCTCGTATCAGCCCGAGGAGGAGGTGCTCGGTGCCGATATAGTTGTGACCGAGCTCGTTGGCCTCTTCCATCGACAGCTCGAGCACCTTCTTGGCGCGCGGAGTGAAGGGAAGCTGCCCCATCGTCACCATCGACGGACCCGACTGGACGTTTTTCTCGATCTCGCTGCGGATCCGGTTGATCTCGACGCCGAGGTTCTTCAGAACGTTGGCCGCGACACCGCTACCTTCCTGGATCAGGCCGAGAAGGATGTGCTCGGTGCCGATAAAATCGTGATTGAACCGCTGCGCCTCTTTGCGCGCCAGAGCCATCACCTTACGGGCTCGGTCCGTGAAGCGGTCGAACATGAACGCGTTCCTCCTGGGAAATCAGCGACGCCCTGACCCGAAACATGTGCCGTCGGCCTCGCCTCCACCCCGGGAGCGACGAGCCGAGCCCGCCAAGGCCTTCTGCACGCACTGGCCGAAGTGGCCGATTCGCTGGTTTCCGTGTCTGTTCTCTCTGTTGCCGGGGCTCTTGCCGGCCCCCGGGTAATCCTCCGAGTGCCCGTCCGGCAAACGGTCATTCTGCGACCCCGCGATCGCTTTGCAAGGCTTAGTTTGGCCAGCGAGACGTCAGCCGGTTGCGGATCAACGTCGCGCGCGTGATATCCCGTTCCGGGGAAGTCAACTCGGCGCCCTCCACCTTCTGGAGATGGGCCGGCTGGGTGAACACGAAGAGCTCGTTGACGGTGGCGATCTCGACATCCGGAATGATCCCGAGATTCACCCCCATGCGCACCGCGGAGAGCAGATCCATGGTCTCCTCGCTGTTGATCGTCCGGGCGTTCTGCAGCATCCCGAAGGCGCGCCAGACCTTGTCCTCGACGACCTCTCTCTTCTGCTCGACGAGGTTTTCGCGAACGGTGCTCTCGTATTCGATGATCTTCGGAATGACCCCCTCGATGCGTTCGATGATCTCCAGCTCGGTCTTTCCGAGGGTCTGCTGATTCGAGATCTGGTAGAAGTCGCCGTAGGCCTGCGTACCCTCGCCGTAGAGCCCGCGAACGACCAGGTCGATTTTCGCCACCGCCTTGAAGACCTTGTCGATCTGGTGCGTCATCGACAGAGCCGGCAGGTGCAGCATCACCGAGGCCCGCAGTCCAGTGCCGCAGTTCGTCGGGCAGACGGTCAGATAGCCGAACCGCGACGAGAACGCGTACTCGAGTCGCTCCTCGAGGCAGCTGTCGGCCGCGTCAACGTGCTCCCACGTCTCGCGCAGCTGCAGCCCGGAGCTCAGCCCCTGGATCCGCAGGTGATCCTCCTCGTTCACCATGATGCTGATCGTCTCCTTCGACGCCACCCCGACGCCGCGAGGGCCCTTGCCGAAGGCGTGCTCGCGACTGATCAGGTGGCGCTCGACGAGAAAGAGACGGTCCAGCAGCGTCAGCGATGGCAGACTGAAGTAGGTCATGTCCGGCGCCACGCCGGTATCGACCATCTTCTCGCGCACGAAGCGCTCGATACGGCCGGTCTCCTGCTGGTCCGCACTCGACAGGAACGGATAGCCTCCCAGATTGCGCGCCAGCCGGATGCGCGAGCTGATCACGATGTCCGATTCCGGACCCGTTCCGCCCAGCCACTCGCCGACGCTCGTCTGCAGATCGTTGAGCTCCATTCGTCCGATCTGTTGCTCCACGGGACCTGTCACCCTCCTTCGTCGCTACCGCCGCCACGCTCCAATTCTTGCCCGCTCATCTGGACGTCCTGTCAGGCGCAAGCCGCCGCTCACCGGCCCTCCAGCCGGTGGATCCGGTCCCTCAGCTCCGCCGCACGCTCGTACGCCTCCTCGCGCACCGCGACGTCGAGTTCATCCCTCAAGGCACGCAGCTCCTGCTCCCGCGCGATCCGGTCGGTGGCACGGGACGGCACCTTGCCGACATGCTGGCTCTTGCTGTGGATCTTCTCCACGAGGTCCTCGAGCTTCGACTTGAAGACCACGTAGTCCTGGGGACAGCCGAACTTCCCCGAACTGCGGAACTGTCGGTAGCTGATGTTGCACTTCGGACACTTCTGTCCATCACCGACGGCCGCGACCTCGACCTCGACCGGGCTCACCACCATCTCGATCTCCTGCGACGCCTCCGGCTTGCTCATGTAGCTCTTCACCGTGACGTTCCGCGTCTTCGCGCAGTCCTCGCAGAGATGGACCTCTTTCTTCTCGTTGTTCGAGACGTCCGTGAGGTGGACGCTCGCGGGAATCGTTTGACAAGCCTCGCAGAGCATGAGTAGCTGGATCTCGCTGCGAATCTGCTCGAGAACGGCTCCCCGCAGAAGCCGGCGTGAGGGCCGGATCTCCGCGGGCAACGTGATCGTGGTTCTCCCGTGAGGGCCGGTCGACCCGCGACGGCGCTGAATCCGCCGCCGGAAGCCGAAAACCCGGCCTCCACGCGTCGAGGCCTTCCCCTCGCCGTGAGATTGTAGCACGATCCGCCGTGAACTCCAGAAACGCGCAAGGACCTCCCTGACGATCCGTAAACCGTGGATTGAGAAACTCTTGGGGGCCAATCAGAGGGCCGGTCCAGGAGCTGCGACTCCGTGTCGCGGACATACGCTTCGCGCCGTCCCACCGCGCAGTGACGCTACTTGATTTCGGCCCATCCCCGACGTCAGCTTTAGCCGCAAACGCCGCTCTACCCGGCGAGCTACCTGTATGGTTCCCGATGGATCGGGCCCCCGAGCCCGGCCGCGTCGAAGTCTCGGCGTGTTCCTCAAACGTCCGGATCCGGGCGCGGTGAAGACGCGCCTGGGGCGGGCCATCGGTGACGCGTCGGCGTGCGACCTTTACCGGCAGCTCGTCGCCGACACGCTGGAGTGGGCCTGCGCGCTGCCCCGCACGCGTCTGGTGGTGTTCTTCACGCCGGACGACGCCGCACAGGACTGCGCGTCTCTGCTGCCGCCCCGGGCCGAAGCGGAGCTCGTACCCCAGGGATCGGGAAGCCTGGGGACGCGTATGAACGCGGCGTTCGACGAGCTGCTCCGCGACGGCCGCGATCGAGCCGCGCTCATCGGCACGGACTGCCCGCTGCTCGACCGGGCCACCGTCGAGCAGGCTTATCGGAAGCTCGCGCGCCACGACGTCGTTCTCGGTCCGACCGAGGACGGGGGCTACTACCTCATCGCGCTGCGACGCCGCGCGCCGACGCTCTTTCGACGCGTTCCGTGGAGCACGTCCGCGGTGCTGCGGCGGACGACGGCTCGCGCGCGCTCGGCGGGACTGCGCCACCACCTCCTGCCCGGGCTCCGGGACCTCGACACCGCTGCCGATCTCCCCCCCCTCGCCACCGCCCTGCTCGAAGCCTGGGAAGCCGTTCGTAGCCTCCGGCGGCACGACTTTCCACTGCGGACCTTCCGCTGGCTACAGTGGCGCCCGGACCGACCGCAGCGGACCGGCCTCACGAAGTCGAGGAAACGCTTGACGCCACCCGGCGGCAGCCTAAAATAAGCCCCATCATTCAACTCGTAAGTCTCTAAATTCCCAGAGTTTAGTCTTTTGAGAAGAGACACGTGGACCCTGTTCGGTACCGTCCGCGTGAGCTCTGTCACAAAGGCTTCGCTCTCGGAGCTCGGTTCCTGCTCCAAGCTGACGCCGACGCCCCCCGCCGCCAGACATGGCGCACTCGCGAGGTGTCGGTTTCGGCGGGATTCTGGCTTGCGGGGTTCCCGATTCTGGCTTGCGGGGTTCCCGATTCTGGCTT
>CAYMLL010000064.1:0-17048 GCA_964390645.1 uncultured Planctomycetia bacterium
GTCGTCGAGGTGCTCACCGGTGTCCTCTTCGCCGTCGTGACGGACCGCTTTGTCTTCGAGTCCGGCGGCAGCCTCTGGGGTCTTGCCGTGCTGCTCGTGTTGATCTCGGCGCTCGTTGTCGCGGTCTTCATCGACATCGATCTGCGAATCCTGCCGGACGAGGTGACGATCGGCGGCATGCACCTGCTGCCGATCGCGATGGTGCTTCTTCCCGAGCTGCGCATAGGGCCGAGCGAGGGGAGCGTGTGTCGCCTGCTGATCTGGATTGCGGAGTCCACCGAGGTCCTGCGCGCTCCGGTCTTGCGGGGGGAGCTCCGTGCCGGGTTCTTCACGGCTACTGTCGTGATCGTCGTCGTTGGCGTCGTCTCCTTCGTCGTCGGCCTGCGGCTCTATCGTGCCTATCGTCGTCGACGACTGCCGAACGAGCCGTGTCGACTGACCGACGTCAGTCTCGCCGGGCTGCTGAGCGCGGCGGGTGCGTGCCTCGTCGTCGCGATCACGCTTCGTCCCGACTGGGCTCTGTCCTCCGAGGCGTACTCGCTGGGGGCGTGCCTGCTCGGAATGGTCGCCGGGAGCTCCCTGGTCTGGCTCGTCGGCGTCGCCGCGACGAAGGTCTTCCGCAAGCCGGCGATGGGTTTTGGCGATGTCAAGCTCATGGGGCTCCTCGGCGGAATGACCGGGTGGTACGGGGCCCTGATCGGATTCCTCGGGGCCTGCATTCTCGGGTCCGTCTGGGGCGTCGGGCGACTGATCGTCTCGCGGGACCGTTACCTGCCCTTCGGCCCCTTCCTGACGATTGCTTGCGTCACCTTCTACCTGTGGCCGGGCGTCTTCCCCAGCGTGCTCGACTGGTATCTGGACCTGTTCGCCGCTTCTCCCTGACCTCGCTTCGCCGCGTTCCACGGTCCTGGTCGGGCGGTGGGGGCGACCGTGCGGCGCTCGCGGGGTCGACGTCGCCCTTCGAGACGCCCACTCGAGTGTCGTGGAAGCCCTCCCCGGTCCTCGGGGAAACCGCGAGGATCGGCGGGGTCACCGTCGCTCCTCCCGCCCGCCGCGGCGCGACGTCTCGTGGTCGTCGCTTCTCGATTCCGGCGCTTCTCGGGCTGGCGGGTCCGTCGGAGAACGGCGAGGCTCCGGCTCTCCGTCCGCTGAGAGAGTCCTTCGGACCCGAAAGATGGGTCATCTCGTTCCCGGTCGGGTCACCAGAACCGTGGCGACGCGGTGCGCTGTCCGGTTGTCGAATCGGGGGGGCGGGCCGGCTGGCCGCTCTCGCGTCGAGTCGACGGTCCCGTCGGGCCGCTGGCCCGATCGAGCCCCCCCCGCGAAAAAAGACCGACTGGGCCCTTGCGCTCGGAGCGGACCCGCCGATAAGCTGATCGCGATTCGAGTCGGCCGCAAACGAGCGGGTTCGGTCTTCGCCCTGAGGAGAGTCGTGGGTGGTCCGGGTCCGGTTGCGGATCGTGGCAAAGTCGCGGCGGTCCTCCCGCGTCGGTGACAGTCGGGGCTGAAGAGAAGCACCCCCTCGACCTACCCGGAGGGCCTGGAGACTGGAGAAAGGAAGTGATGCGAAGACTCCTCGTTTCCGCGTTCCCACTGTCGGCCCTCTTGGCCATGCTGGGCTCAGGCTGTGCGCTTTCGGATCTCAAGGAGGCGAACCAGCGCCTCAAGGAGTCCCGGGACCGCCTCCTCGCCGAAAACAACCGGCTGGACAGCGAGCTCAAGCTGGCACGACAGGAGGCGGCGCTCTTGCAGTCGGATCTGACGATGCAGCCGTCGACGGCCCCCCGTTCGACGGATGCGGTGGCGTTCAACGTGCCGCCGGCGTCCAGCACGACTCCGGACGATCTGCTGATCCCGGAATCGTCGCCCGGCGACGGATTCGAGGTGGAGCGATCACCTTACGGGATCACGTTTACCGTGCCCGACAAGGTGTTCTTCGCGTCCGGTCAGGCAAAGCTCTCGACACGTGGTCAGGACGTCTTGCGTCGGATTGCGCGCATCCTGAACCGCAGGGAGTACTCGGGCCAGATGGTGCGGGTGGATGGCCATACGGATGACGTGCCGGTGCGCAAGGTACGGCACCTCTATCCGACGAACTGGGAGCTCTCGACCGCGCGTGCCTGCACCGTCGTAAGGTATCTCGTCGATCGTGCGGGCGTGCGCAACTCGCGGATCTACCCGGCGGGCTTCGGCTCGACACAGCCGCGTGCTGCCGGTCGGACCACGTCGGCCAGGGCGAAGAACCGGCGGGTCGAGATCCAGATCCTGAATCGACAGGTCTGAGCCTGGCGTCGTCGGGATAGATCTTCCCCGCGCGTGTCTGCGGAAACTCGAGGCTGGTGGAGAGTGATCGGCCCGTGAGTCGTAAGTACGGCTTGCGGGCCGGTTTTCGTGCTGCTTACCGCCTCTTGGTCCATCCTTCCTGTTCCGATTCTCGTCGGACGCGCCCACGTTTCGTCATTCCCGCTTCCAGATGCTAACCTTCTTCGACCTTTCCGAGGGTCCTTCGTGGACCCGGGAGGCGGCGTTCGGGGTTCGTCGTCCGGCACATGGAAGAGGAGTACTCAGATGGTCTCGATCGAGGAACTCGTTCAGCAACTCGTCGAGCGTGGTGGATCGGACCTGCACATCTCCGCCGGCGCGCCACCCATGATCCGCGTCAACGGCCGACTCGTCAGCACCGAGCTCGAGGTCCTCGACGCGGAGACGACGCAGAAGCTGATCTACAGCATCCTGGACAACGAGCAGATCCTGCGCTTCGAGAAGAACTGGGAGCTGGACATGTCGTTCGGCATCGCGGGTCTCGGGCGCTTTCGAACCAATGCTTTCTACCAGCGAGGTGCGATCGGTGCGGTGCTCCGGGTCATACCCTTCGACGTCAAGTCGATCAGTGATCTCGGGCTGCCGGTGGAACTTTGCGAGAGTATCTGCGGCCTGCGCAAGGGGTTGGTGTTCGTCACCGGAGCGACGGGCAGCGGCAAGTCGACAACGCTCGCGGCGATGATCGACCACATCAACCGCTCTCGAAACGATCACATCATGGTGATCGAGGATCCGATCGAGTTCGTCCACCGGAACAAGAGCTGTCTCGTCAATCAGCGAGAAGTCGGTACCGACACGCACGGCTTCGGGAACTCGTTGCGCACCGTCCTGAGACAGGACCCCGACGTGATCATGATCGGCGAACTCCGTGACCAGGAGACGGTCGCGGCTGCGTTGACGATCGCCGAGACGGGGCACCTGACCTTTGCCACCCTGCACACGAACTCCGTGGTGCAGACCGTGAACCGAGTCATCGATGTCTTTCCCGCATACCAGCAGGCTCAAATCCGTACTCAGCTGTCGTTCTCGCTCGAGGCGGTCTTTTGCCAGCAGCTCGTCCCGCGAATCGACGGACGCAGCCGTGTTCTCGCAGCCGAGGTCATGGTCGGAACGCCGGCCGTTCGTGCGCTGGTCCGGGAGGACAAGGCGCACCAGCTCGAGTCGATGATCCAGACTGGAGGACGCTTCGGGATGAACACGATGAACCAGGCGCTCATGGACCTCTTCAGTCGTGGGCAGATTTCCATGGACGATGCGCTCGAGCACTCGCACAACCCGGACGAGCTGAGGCGGCTGTGTCAGAAGGGGGGCGCGTTCCCCTCGCAGCAGCGGAGCCATTCTTCGTGATCCGGGGGAGTCCAGCTGAAACAGTGGTCGGGAGCTCCTGTCGCTGATGGCGGTCCAGAAGTTCGACAAGCGTCTCAAGAGCATCCTTTCTCATCGCAAGGCGGTCTCCGATGCGACGCTCGGGGAGTGCCTCTCGAAGGCCGAGGAGGGCAACGCTTCCCTTAGCGCGGTCCTGGTGGAGTCGGGCGCGATCACCGAGGAGGACCTTCTCACCGTACTGAGCGAGGAGACTCACCTTCCGCCGGTCAACATCTACCACGTTCAGCCAGACGAGAATCTCGTGACGCTCGTCCCGGAGAACCTGGCGAGGTACTACGGTATCGTTCCGGTCTCCAGGCTCTCGAACACGTTGACACTCGCGGTGTCGAATCCCTTCGACATCCTGCAGCTCGACGACGTTCAGATCGTCACGGGTTGTGACATTCGACCGGTTCTGTCGACCGACTTCTCCATCAGCAAGGCCATCCCGGAGATCTACAACCGGGGCCAGCAGATGGTGGACGACCTCCTCGAGAACATGGAGGAGGGCGACGTAGAGGTGAGAGAGCACGAAGCCGAGGTGGACGACATCGGCACTCTGACCGTGGAGTCGGGTGAGGCGCCGGTCGTCAAGCTCGTGAACCTCATCATCGTTCAAGGAATCAAGAAGAAGGCGAGCGACATTCACATCGAGCCGATGGAGAAATCGGTTCGGGTACGCTATCGCCTCGACGGGGTGCTGCACGAGGCTCTGAAGCCACCGAAGAAGATGCTCAGCGCGCTCGTCAGCCGCATCAAGATCATGTGTGGGCTCGACATTGCCGAGAAACGCAAGCCGCAGGATGGCAAGTTCCAGATCCGCCTGGACGGGCGCAAGGTCGATTTCCGCGTCTCCACGCTGCCGCTGATCTTCGGCGAGAAGGTCGTCCTGAGGATTCTCGACTCGTCGAATCTGAGTCTCAACCTCGGAACACTCGGCTTCGAGGAGAAGGCGCTTCACGACATCCGCCAGGCGATCGCCAAGCCGTACGGAATGCTCCTCGTCACCGGTCCGACGGGCAGTGGAAAGTCGACGACGCTGTACTCGTCCGTGCGGGAGGTACTCTGCACGGCCGACAACATCGTCACCGTCGAGGATCCGGTGGAGTATCAGCTCGAAGGCGTCAACCAGGTGCAGGTGAACCCGAAGGCGGGGTTGACCTTCAGCTCGGCGCTGCGCTCCATCCTGCGGCAGGATCCGGATACCGTGCTCCTGGGAGAGATTCGAGACCAGGAGACGGTCGAGATAGCGGTCAAGGCCGCCCTCACCGGTCACCTCGTGTTCTCGACTCTCCACACCAACGACGCCGCGTCGACCATCACCCGCATGTGCGACATGGGCGTCGACCCGTTCCTGGTCGCTTCGGCCGTGGCCTGTGTTTGCGCACAGCGTCTGGCGCGGACGCTCTGTGAGGACTGCAAGCGTCCGATGGAGATCGTGCCGCCGGATGAGCACCTGCTCTCGATAGGATTCTCGCCGGAGCAGATCGACGGAATGGAGATCTACGAGCCCGTCGGGTGCACCAGGTGTGCAAAAGGATACAAACGACGGTTTGCGCTGCTGGAGACGATGCCGGTCACCAACAAGCTGCAGAGAGTTGTCATCAACGGCGGATCGGCCGTCGATATCAAGGCTGCCGCCCGGGAAGAACAGATGATCACGCTGCGTGAGTGCGCCATTCTCAACTCGCTGCGCGGCAAGATGTCGATCGAGGAGATCCTCCGGGTGACGGTGGAAGACTGATCGATGAACCCGAGAACGATTCGGTTTGGACGGCGCTCTGCAAGCCAGCGTCTGCTTCCCCCGGCCGCCGTCTGGCGGTGGCGGGTGGGAGTGGACGCGTGCTCGCCGATGTGTCGTCCGAAGCGTCCGTGGTAACGAACGATTACGGGACTTGTGGGAGATTCCCGATGGCCTCCACGACCTACACGTACAGGGCGAAACGACAGGGCGGTGGTGTCACAAACGGCACGATTGCCGCGGATACCGAGTCGGATGCAGTCGGTGAGCTGCGGCGTCAGGGCCTGACCGTCATCTCGGTATCGCGGAAGCGAGGGGGCCGAAGAGGCAGGAACGGGTCCGGCCTCATGTCCCTCGCGATGCCCAGGGGGACGTTCGTCAGCCCGGAGAAGGCGCGGGTGAAGGACCAGGAGATGGTCGTCTTCACACGCCAGCTCGCGACGATGATCGGCTCCGGCATTCCGCTTGTCGAGTCGGTCGAGATTCTCGGGGAGCAGACCCAGAACATGGGATTCCGTGCCGTGCTCGAGTCGGTCTCGACCGAAATCCGTGCCGGCAAGGATCTGTCGATGGCTCTCGCCAACTATCCGCGCCAGTTCCCCGACATCTATGTCAACATGATCCGCGCCGGAGAGGCGAGTGGTCAGCTCGACATCGTGCTTGAACGCCTCGCAGAGTATCAGGAAGCATCCTCTGCACTCAAGAGCGAGATCAAGTCGGCGATGACCTACCCGATCGTGTCGTTGTTTCTGGTCATCGGTATCACGATGTTTCTCCTGGTCTTCATCATTCCGAAGTTCCAGAGCATGTTCCTGTCCCTGAACGTGGACCTGCCGTGGATCACGCTCTGTCTGCTCTCGGTCAGCGCCTGGCTTCAGTCGAACATGCTCTACTGGGGCTCGGGGTTGGCGGTCGCGGTGGTCGGCGTCTTCATGTACTTCAGGTCCGAAAATGGCGCACACACTCGTGACTGGCTGCTCTTGCACGTACCGGTCTTCGGTCCGCTCTTTCGGAAGGTCGCGATTTCTCGTTTCTCGCGGACATTCTCGACCCTGATCCAGAGCGGTGTCCCGATTCTCGGCGCACTCGAAATCGTCTCGGAGACCTGCGGTAATTCACTCGTGTCGCGGGCCATAACGAGTGCGAGCAACTGCGTACGTCAGGGAGAAACGCTCGGGGAGCCCCTGTCTCGCAGCGGGGTGTTTCCGCCGATGGTCACGAAGATGATCACCATCGGAGAGAAGACGGGCGCGCTCGAGAGCCTCCTGGGGAAGATCGCCGACTTCTACGATCAGCAGGTGAAGGCCACGGTGGAGGGTTTGACATCCCTCATCGAGCCCATCATGATCTCCATCATGGGGTTCCTCGTCGGAGGGATGGTCATGGCGATCTTTCTGCCGATCTTCAAGATGGTCGGAACCTTCGGACGCGGTGGTGGTTAGCTGCCCGACGTGAGACTTCAGGGCTGAACGCGGCCCCGCGGATCGAGGCCCCGCGGGGGGGGCCGGGACCTCCGCGGTCAGGCCCCCTGGAGGGGGGGACAGGCACCTTCTCGGACGGATCGGTGCCGGTCTCCACCGCCCTCGATGTAGATACCGGATGCTCTCCTTCGGATCCGACGCTCCATCAGCCGATTCCCGTAGTTGGTGTCCGGTTGTGCCTCGGGGCTCGTTGTGCTGACGAAGGGGACAGATCGCCATGTCGCTGGCGTCTCGTCGCAGGGTGCGGCAGTACCTTCTCCTCAGGTTGCTGCTCGTCGTCGTCGGTTTCATCCTCGCGACGCTCCACGTCGCGTATCTGGCTGCGGAGAACCGTGAGACGACTGCGGGTTTCCTGTTCTCGATCCTCATCGTCTACTCGGTTGTCGGTGTCTCGTCGCTGTTGACGTGGTCGCACTGGAGCGAGAGTCGCCGGCTCGTTCGTCTCCAGGTCCTCGTCGACTTCGGCCTCCAGACGCTGCTGATCTGGTCAACCGGCGGTATCGTCAGCTTCTTCATTCCGCTGCTATTCGTCACGTTCGTGGCGGCAACGGCTCTCGGGGGCGTACGGGCGGCGCTGTGGCTCGCGTCGATCACGACCGTCTTTCTGATCGGGAACACGGCGCTCTACTCGCTCGATGTGACACCACCGTGGGGCGGTGGTACGGATGACATCGACTCGTCGACAACTGCTTACCTGCTGATGAGCGTTCTCGCCCTCTACGGGCTTGCGCTTCTCGGGTCTCGGTACTCGACGGGTCTGAGAAACGTCGAGTATCTTCAGGCGGAGGTTGTCGAGAACATGCATGAAGGGCTCCTGGTCGTCGACAGGGAGGCCCGTGTCATGTTGATCAACGAGGAGCTGCACTCGGATCTCGAGCTCGAGCAGCCGGCCGCCGTCTACCGGGGTCGACCGCTTCTCGCTGTTCTACAGGAGAGTCGGGCGTTCGAGCACGCCAGACCGATCTACGAGACTCTCTTCACCGCGTTGATGGGTCGGGAGCGCAAGAGCTTCGAGATCGGTCTGATCGAACGCTCCGGAAAGGCGAGGCAGTTCGAGGTCAAGGTCTCGATGATCACGGGTGAGAAGGGGTTGCCGGGATATCGGATCGCCCTCTTTTCCGACCTGACGCCGAAGAAGGAGAACGAGGAGAAAGCTCGGCGCATCCAGAAGCTCGAGAGCTTGCGCGAGCTCGCGATGGGACTGGCGCACGAGATTCGCAACCCCCTGGCCTCGATCCGCGGGTGTGTGCAGGAGCTTGAACGTCCGGAACAGAGTCGGGCAAGTCGAGATCGGCTGGTCGAGATCGTCCTGCGGGAGTCGGACCGACTCGACGAGATCATCGAGAACTTCCAGCGCTTCGCGCGAACCTCCCCGGAGTGTCTTGTCCCGGTCGATTTGGTGGCGCTCGTGGACGAGACCGTGCCGCTCCTCGAGAACCGGGTCGACATAGGCGCGAGAAGGATCTGTTGGCAGGCGCCCCCCGGTCGCTTGATGGTCCTCGGTGATTCCGGGCAGCTGGTTCAGGTAATCCTCAATCTCGGAATCAACGCGATCCAGGCGACGTCACCGGAGGATGGGATCGTGCGCTTCGAGCTAAGACGTAACGGCCGGGAAGCCGGCAGCGACACGGAGCGTCACCCGGATGAGCCCGATTCTGTCGAGTTGCGGGTTTGCGACAACGGAAAGGGGATACCGTCAGCCGATCAGAAAAGAGTCTTCAATCCCTTCTACACGACAAAGGAGTCAGGCGGCGGTCTGGGTTTGAGCATCGTGGAGAGGATCATCCGGGAACACCTCGGCACCGTCGCGATCGAGTCCGTCGAGGGGCGAGGAACCAGATTCTCGGTATGTCTGACGGCGTCGACGGACCGAGTGTGTTCCGAGGATTCGAGAGACGCTCCGATGTCGCGAGAGTTCTGTAGCGCGTAGCGGGAGTGGATATTGGAAACGGTCGAGCCTCGCCAACACAGGGTCCTGGTGTCCGACGACGAGTCCAGCCTTCGCGAGCTCCTGACGATCGTTCTGGAGGGTGAAGGCTACCAGGTCATCTCCGCGGCCAGCGGAAGGGAAGCACTCGAGACCTTTCGAGAGAACAAACGAACTCTCGATCTCGTACTGCAGGACCTCAAGATGCCCGAGATCGACGGTGTTCGTCTTCTGGGTCATTACCGCGAGGAGGCGCCGGACCTTCCGGTCGTGGTCATGACCGCGTTCTCTACATGGGACAACGCGGTCGAGGCGATGCGACTCGGCGCTTACGACTACATCCGGAAACCCTTCGACACGGACGCGATCCGGCAGGTCGTCCACCGTGCGCTCGATCGAAAGACCTTTCTCGAGGAGTGCCCCGACGACTTGCGTCAGGAGGTGGTCTCCCGGCCGGAGATGATCGGCAACCACGAGAGCGTCCAGGAGGTGATGCAGATGGTCAGGCGGATTGCGCCGACCGACAGCACCGTCCTGATCCAGGGAGAGAGCGGAACCGGGAAGGAGCTCGTCGCGAGAGCGGTCCACTACCGGTCCTTGCGCAAGAACGCCCGGTTCGTCTCCGTCAACTGCAGCGCCCTCACCGAGACGCTGCTCGAGAGTGAGCTGTTCGGACACACACGAGGGTCGTTCACGGGTGCGGTCAGTGACACCGAGGGTCTGTTCCAGGCCGCGGACGGCGGGACGCTCTTCCTCGACGAGGTCGCGGACATGAGCCTCACAACACAGGTGAAGATGCTGCGTGTTCTCGAGGAGAGGCGTGTGTCACCGGTCGGGAGCGCCGGCAGCCGTCCGGTCGACGTGCGCATCATCGCTGCGACGAACAGGGATATTCACGCAGCGGTGCGAGAGAGGAGCTTCCGGGAGGATCTCTTCTATCGCCTGAACGTGATCCCTGTCTGTCTTCCGCCTCTGCGTGAGCGCAAGGACGACATTCCCCTTCTCGCGGGCTACTTTCTCGCGAAGTACGCGCGTCAGATCGGTAAACGTGTCACGGGCATCTCTTCGGGCGCGCGCGAGACGCTGCGTCAGTACGACTGGCCGGGGAATGTCCGCGAGCTCGAGAACGTCATTCAACGCCAGGTCGTGCTCTGCGAGGGTCCGGCGATCCAACAGCTTCAACTGGTGGGACAGAGCGTCTCCAGGTCGGTCTCTGACAGAATTGGCGTTCCGGACGAGGAGATGATCCCTCCCGAGGGGATGGACCTCGAGGAGAAGCTCGACGATTTCGAGCGAGCCTACCTTCGAGAGGCGTTGCGCATCACCGAAGGCAACATGACGAACGCCGCCAAGCTCCTCGGTATGAGCTACCGTTCAATTCGTTATCGTGTGAAGAAGCTCAAGGTTCGAGAAGAAGAACTCGTATGAAGATCTTCTGCCTGAATCCTCCTTATCTCGAGAACTACTCGCGCACGCAGCGCAGTCCGCAAGTCACCAAGAGCGGCACCTTCTACTACCCGATCTGGCTCGCCTATGCGGTGACCGCGGTCGAGGCGAGTGGACACCGCGTGCGTCTTGTGGATGCGCTCGCCGACCGTCGTTCGCTTGACTGGTGTCTGGACACCGCGAAGAGAGACGAACCGGATCTTATCGTCATCGACACGTCGACGCCGAGCATCGAGAACGACGCCAGTGTCGCCAGACAGATGAAGGAGCTCATTCCGGAGAGTCTGGTCTGTCTCGTCGGTCCGCACGTGTCGGCTACCGCGCACGAGACCCTTCGCGCCTACCCTTGGGTCGACTTCGTCACGATCGGTGAGTACGACCACAGCCTTCGCGACATCGCCGACTCCCTGCAGAGTGGGTCATCGAACGACTGGAAGAAAGTCGCTGGAATCGCCCATCTCGAAGGCGACGAGGTGAAAACCAATCCGCCGCAGGACTGGATTCAGGATCTCGACAGCATTCCGTTCGTCAGCAGCACGTATCTCCGTCACCTCGACTTCCAGAACTACTTCTACGCGATCACTCAGTGGCCGGTGGTGACGATCATCAGCGGCCGTGGTTGTCCGTACAAGTGCAACTACTGCATGTATCCGCAGGTGCTTCACGGGCACCAGTACCGGACCCGGAGTCCGGAGAACGTGGCCGCGGAGATGAGCTTCATCGAGAAGAGCTTCCCGGGGGTGAAGGAGATCTTCATCGAGGACGACACACTGACCCTGCACCGTAAGCGTGTCGTCGCGCTCTGCGAGGAGATCATCCGTCTCGGTCTGAAGATCAACTGGACCTGCAACGCGCGTGCGGATGTCGATCTCGACACGCTGAAGATCATGAAAGCAGCGAACTGCAGGCTCCTCTGCGTCGGCATCGAGAGCGGGGATCAGAGGATCCTCGACGAGGTCGGCAAGGGTATACAGCTGCAGCAGGTCGAGCAGTTCTTCGAGGATGTCAAGCAAGCGGGCGTCATGGTCCACGGGTGCTTCATGGCCGGAAACCGTGGCGAGACCCGTGAGACGATGGAAAAGACGCTCGGCCTCGCCAAGCGTCTGAATCCGGACACCGCGCAGTTCTACCCGCTGATGGTCTATCCCGGCACGGAGGCCTACGAGTGGGCCCGATCCGAGGGGCTGATCAAGGCGAGGACCTGGAAGGAGTGGCTGACCGAGGACGGTCACCACAGCACCGTGGTGGACCGTCCGGATCTGCCCCACGATGAGGTCGTCAAGTTCTGCGATCGGGCCCGCCGGGAGTTCTACCTGCGGCCTTCGTACCTTGTCCACAAGATGCGACAGCTCGTACGCCATCCGAAGGAGATCCGTCGAGTCGTTCGCGGATTCAAGACCCTGGCGAAGTACCTCTTTCGAAAGTGATCAAGGTCCCGGTCTCCGTCATCATTCCAGCGAGGAACGCGGCTCGGACGCTGCCGAGCTGTCTCCGTGCGCTCGCGGGGCAGACTCTCGCGCAGGGGCGTTTCGAGGTGATCGTCGTCGATGACGGATCGACGGATGAGACGGCTGCCGTTGCAGCGGAACACGGGGCGCGGGTCGTGCAGATCGCCAATGTCGGTCCTGCGTCGGCACGCAATCAGGGTGTCGAGGCGGCCGAGGGGAGCATACTCGTCTTCACCGATGCCGATTGTGCGCCGGAGCCGGATTACCTGGTCGAGATCTTGCGGCCCTTCGAGCACGCGGATGTCGTCGCGACGAAGGGTGTCTACCGTACGGACCAGAGTACGTGGACGGCGCGCTTTGTGCAGGCCGAGTACGAGAGCCGCTACCGCATCATGCGGCGGCTCGAATCGATCGATTTCGTGGACACCTACGCGGCAGCGTATCGCCGTGCGGCGTTCGAGGCCGTTGGGGGGTTCGACGAGTCCTTTCCTCTTCCGTCCGTCGAGGACCAGGAGCTCAGCTTCCGGCTCGCGCGTGGCGGCGCACGGATGGTGTTCTGCCCCGACGCGGTCGTGACCCATCGTCACGCCAACAGTTTCGGTGCTTACTTCCGCAAGAAGGTGAAGATCGGCTACTGGAAGGTGCGTGTGCTCGCGCGTTTCCCGGAAAAGGCCGTGTCAGACTCGCACACACCATCTTCGCTGAAGATCGAGATCCTGTCGCTCGCGTCGGCGCTCGCGTCCGTTCCTGTCGCTGCTGCCGGCGGTTGGTGGTGGCTGCCTGTGGTGGCTGTCGCCGTTTTTCTTTGTGCCTCGGCGCGGTTCTGTCTTGCCGTCGCTCGGGAGGACCTGGCCGTCGGGCTGGTGTCGCCGCTCTACGTCCTGGTGAGATCTCTGGCGTTGGGGACGGGAATGTCGCTCGGAGTCCTGCGAGGGCGGCTCGCGACGGCGCCGGAGGTCAGGAAGTTCCGTAAGCCGAAGGACAGCGCTGACGCGGCACGAGAATCGGGAGCTCCCCGGGTTCCCGATCACGCTTGAACCCGGCAGGTGCGGGAGAAGACCTCCATGGACAGCCTCTCGGAGCTCGACTCTCTATCGAGGACGCGCCGGGTCGATGAGCTCACGACGAGCTCGCATTTCAAGGGGCTAGTCGTACCGTTGCTCGTCGCGGCGGTGGACTGCCTGATCATCTTCGACTCGTTCTCACTCGCGTACTTGTTACGCTTCAGGTGGCAGATCGCGTTCTCCTACGCCGAACCGGCGCCACCGGGTGCTTACTTGAAGGCGATGGCCGTTGTCGCGTACTTCTGGATCCTGCTCTTCCGGGTCTACGGGCTCTACGACTTCTCCAGGCGGCGCTCGAATATCGACACGGTACAGGCGCTCGTGAAGGCGATCACCTACGGGACGCTGATCATCCTGTCGATCACGTACTTCTACCGGGAGGTCAGCTTCAGTCGACTCGCCTGCGTCTACGCGTGGTGCATCTCGCTCGGGCTCTTCGTTTGCTTTCGTATCTCTCTGAACCTGTTGCGCGACCACTATCACCGTCGTGGTGCGTCGACCCGACGGGTCCTGCTGATCGGAGGTCGCTCGCTCGCGGCCTTCCTCGTCGAGAAGATCCGCGCGCGTCCCGAACTCGGGTACCGTGTCGTCGGTGCTCTGGACGACGACGTCTCTCCGCTGCCGCTCGGTTGCGACCTGCTCGGGAGCGTGGAGGACCTCGAGACGGTACTGCGGGGTCAGGATGTGCACCGCGTCTTCATCGCGGACCCGGTACTCGACCACACACGGCTGCTCGAGGTTATCGACATCTGCGAACGGCTCGACGTCAAGCTCGCGATGGTGCCGCCCACCTACGACCTGACGATCAACCACCGCGACTTCGAGGAGGTGGACGGCGTGCCGCTGGTCTCGGTGAACGAGAAGGAGGTGCGCCGGGTCCGCGAGATCGCGAAGCGGGTTTTCGACGTCGTCGGAGGGTCGTTCCTGCTGGTGCTGCTGTCACCTTTCTGCTTGCTGGCTACTCTGCTGATCAAGATGGAGGACGGCGGCGACGTGATCTTCACCCAGCGGCGAGTCGGCAAGGACGGGCGCGTCTTCCCGATGCTCAAGTTCCGCACCATGGTCGCGAACGCTGAGGGGATGCTGCCGGGGCTGGTCGACCTCGACCGGCTCGGCGAACCCGTCTTCAAGCTCGACGAGGACCCGCGCGTCACACGCGTCGGCCGGTTCCTGCGCCGTACGAGCCTCGACGAGGTCCCACAGCTCCTGAATGTGCTCGGCGGCCACATGAGTCTCGTCGGACCGCGTCCGGAGGAGGAGATGGTCGTGGCGCGCTACGACGTCTGGCAGCGTCGTCGACTGAAGGCCAAGCCGGGAATCACCGGCTTGCAGCAGGTCGAGTGTCGTGGATCGACCGACCTGCGAGAACGCGTGCGCTGGGATACCGTCTACCTGCGCAAGCAGACGTTCTGCCTCGATTTGTGGATCGTCCTGAAAACGGCGTGGGTGGTGCTGGGAGGAAAGGGGGCGAGGTAGTCAAGGATCGTCGGGTTCGTCTGCGCTCTCGCTTTCGAGTGGGCCCTTCGTTCGACTGCCGGCGTCTTCGTCGGTGGCCTTCGCACCTTCCTGTGGCTTGTCTTCTCTCGCCTCTTTCATCCGCAACCTGCGAAGCTCTCCGAGCGGCAGCAGCACGGGTTTCTCTGCGCCGATCTCTTCGACCGGCTCGCCATCGGCCTCCAACGGCGTGACCAGTCGAGAGCTGCTCTGCTCGCGGGCGCCGGGGTCGAGGTGAAAGCGACGCTCCTCGATCAACCTGCGCAGCTCTTCACGCTGCTTCGCGGGAATGACGTTGACGACGGCGAAGCAAGCTTCGCCCAGACGCGGCACCAGGTAGCTGGAGGTGACCAGACCCTCGGCGGCCTGCTGATCGGTCGGTGGCAGCGCGAGTCCGTTTGGAACCTTCCCCTCCTGGAGTCCGAGGGCGATGCCGCCGAGGAGAACCACCCCCTTCGCCGACGAGAAGAGCGCGCCGAGCCAGCGGTCGCCGGCCTTCACGTGCTCGTTCTGCAGACGCTTGACGATGATGGACGACAATACGCTGAAGATTGCTCCGCAGACGAAGAAGAGGCAGACCCAGGCGGTCACCTGTGCAGCGCTGGCGCTGCTCTGGCGCATGCCTTCGAAGAGGTCGTTCTCCGCGAGCGCGAGGTAGAAGCGGCTGGCGAGGAAGAACGACGCAACGATCGCGAGGATCTGCAGGAACTGGGCGAGGAAGCCCTTGATGTACCCCGTGACGAGGAAGAAGAGCAGGATCCCGATGAAAACATAGTCGAGCGGATTCAAGCTCATCGCCTTCGGTGTCGAGATTGCCGCTGGAGCCGCTTCTTTATGCTCCACCCTCCACGCGCTTGCAAGCCCGTTTCAGGGTCTCGCGCAGCATTGCGTCCGTGCGGAGGTCCTCGCGCTCTCGCAGCGTACCGAGGAGGGCCGCCCGTCTCGGGTCATCGCTGTTGGAGATCGCGACGATGACGTTGCGGAGGAAGCCTCGGAACCTGGCGCGCAGGACGGCGCTGCGCCAGAATCTTTCTCGGAACCTGGCGTCGTCCAGCGCGGCAAGCGTGTCGAGTGCGGGCGCTATATTCTCGGGTCGTGGTGCGAGCTCGAGATCGTGGGGTATCTCATCTTCGCGGTTGTAGGGGCAGACCTGCTGGCAGATGTCGCAGCCGAAGATGAGGTCACCGAGCTTTGGCTCGTGCTCGACCGGAATCTCGCCGTCCTCCTCGATCGTCAGGTAGGAGATGCAGCGGCGAGCGTCGAGGACGTAGGGCTCGGCGAAGGCGTCGGTAGGGCACGCGTCGAGGCAGGCGCGGCAGCTGCCGCACTGGTCGACAGCGGGATCGTCCGGTTCCAGATCCATCGTGGTCAGCATCACGCCAAGGAAGAAGAACGATCCGTTCTCGTGGTGGACGACACACGTGTTCTTGCCGATCCACCCGATGCCGGCGCGCTCCGCCCACGTCTTCTCCAGCACCGGGCCGCTGTCGACGTAGTAGCGAAAGGTGTGCGGGAGGCGGGTTCGCAGCGCGTCCTTCGCCTTGCGGAGGCGTCGTTCGAGGACGCGGTGGTAGTCGACGCCGCGAGCGTAGGCGGCGATACCGGCCCGACCGGTCGACGCTCCGCGGACGTCGTCCGGACGCGGCGGGCGGTAGGGCGCAGCGACCACGACGATGGATCGCGTGCCTTCGAGAACGAGCGATGGATCGCAGCGTTTCTCGAGACTGTTCGCCAGGTAGTCCATGGCTCCGGCGTGCCCCATCGTGAGCCAGCGACGAAATCGGTCGACGCCCGGCACCTCCTCGACCCGAGCGATTCCGACCCGGTCGAATCCGTGGTCGCGGAGAATCGAGCGAACCGTCTCAACGGGAGACTCCGGGATCTCCTCGCGAGCGTTGGCGCCTGGGATGTCGGACACGGTTCGAGCCTCCGGGGTGGGAGTTCTCGGTCGCCTCGGATCGGACGTATCTCCGCGGGGGTACGCCCCCGGATCTGCGAGCGGACGGAGCCGCGGATTCCAGGGCCAAGGTCTTGAGTTGTCGAAAGGGTTCAACTATAGTCGTTCGTTCCGCGCTCGGCGAGGGACGTTGCGATTTCGGGTACGCCCGGCGCTGATCATCACTCACCCCCGTTCCTGGAGGCTCTGGTCTGACGATGACGAACGTCGACACCGCGCACGGAACCGGCCGGGATGCCCTGAGGCATTTTCGCCACTGCTCCTACTCGACGGGGGAGCTGGCACGGTGTCGTCAGCTGGTCGACGAGCACGGCAAGAGCCTGATCCTCCCCTACGATCAGTTCGTCGAGCACGACTGTCGTCACCTCGACAATGAAAGCGGTGCCCCGTCGGGGGATCCCCACCACATCATGGAGATCGCCCGGGATGGTCGCTACACCGGAGTCGCGGTTCACTACGGCATCGCGTCTCGCTTCTGGGCCGAGCTCGAGGGCGCCGTGCCTGTGTGCGTGAAGATTAACGGCAAGACGAGCATTCCTTCGCAGGAGAGGGCCTTCTCGGCGCACACGTCCTTTGTCGAGGACGCGATCCGTATCGGAGCCGCGGCAATCGGCTACACCATGTACTACGGGACGCCGCGTGAGGCCGATGATCTGCGGCAGCTTGCCGCGGTGCGTCAGGGGTGCGAGCGCTTCGGCCTTCCCCTCATCGTATGGGCCTACCCTCGTGGAGAGGCCATGATGGCCAAGGGTGGGATCGACTCCAGCTACGCTCTCGAGTCGGCTGCTCGCATGGCCATGGAG
>CAYMLL010000064.1:17058-28960 GCA_964390645.1 uncultured Planctomycetia bacterium
GCGACGATTATCAAGAGCAACGTACCGAAGGCTCCTGCGGATCTCCCCGCCATCGTCGGCAACAAGGGCATTCCGATGTATTATCGCGAACTCGAGAGCCGCTGGGCGGAGGGAGACCCCGACGAGGTTCTCCAGGAGCGGGTTGATCGGGTCGTCAAGGCCGCACAGGGTGTTCCGGTCCTCTTCAGCGGTGGATCGGAGATCGGCGACGACGACTTGATCTACCGTGCAGAGGTTTGCGTCAAGGCGGGTTGTCTCGGCTTCATCTTCGGCCGCAACATGTGGAAGCGGAAGAAGGAGAACGCCCTCGAGATCACCGAGAAGCTGCGCTCGCTGCTGCACGACGCGGACTGAGCGTCCGGTGGATGCCTTGCACGGTCCCCGGGTGGCTCGCGATCCCGGCAGGTTCCGGTGGATCTACTCCCCGGGGGCGCAGAGCGCCGCGACGATTCTCTGCGCGTCGAAGCGTCCGTTCTCGATGAAGATGTTGCCGGTCTCGTACCCTGCGCTGACGCTGCCGGCCAGGTAGAGGCCGGGGACGTCCCGCGACTCGAGGGTCTCCGGATCGAGCGAGATCTTCAAGGTCTCGGGATCGGGTCGCAGCCCGCAGCCGCGCAGCAGATCGACGTCGGGGTGGTAGCCCGTGAGCAGGAAGACCTGGTCGAAGCTCTCCTGCGAGCTCTCGCCTCCTCCGACCGGTGTCAAGATCACGGTTCGGTCGCGGATCTCCGTGACGAGGGTGTTGAAGAGCGCGCGGATCTCGCCGGCACGGATGCGGTTCTCCACGTCCGGGCGCACCCAGTACTTCACGGTTTCACCGAGCGCGTCTCCGCGGTGCACCAGGGTGACTTCGGCGTCGTGGCGGTAGAGGTCGAGCGCCGCCTCGCAGGCGGAGTTCCTCCCGCCGACGACGAGCACCCGCCGGCCCGCGTAGGGATGCGGCTCGCTGTAGTAGTGGCTGACGTGGGGAAGGTCCTCGCCGGGGATATCGAGGCGATTCGGATGGCCGAAGTAGCCCGTCGCGAGGATGACCCGACGCGTGACGTATTCTCGACTCCCGTCGCGGCTCTCGGTGCAGACGCGGAATGCGTCCTCGGCCCCGTCGATCCGGGTGACGCGTTCGTAGGTGCGGATCGACAGCTTTTCGACACGTGCGACGGAGCGGTAGTAGTCGAGTGCTTCGGCCCGCGTCGGCTTCTCACGCACGCAGACGAGGGGGTGCTCGCCGATCTCCATCAGCTCCGGTGTGGTGAAAAACACCATTTGTCCGGGAAACTCGAACACGGAGTTGACGACGCAGCCCTTTTCAATCAGCAGGCAGCGGAGCCCGGCGCGTCGCACGGTGATCGCACAGGCGAGACCGACAGGACCGCCGCCGACGATGACGACGTCGAAGGGGGGATCAGCGGATTGGGAGCTGTTCTGGGACATGATGTTAGGAGTCGTGAGTCTCCTGGAAAGTCGTCCAAGGTCGGGGAAACGTCAACCACGAATGTCGAAGCTCGACGGCAGCTCCTCGAGTGCCTCCTCGTCACGTGTCTTCACGCCGGTGACTCTGGAGAGCGGTGAGCCTCTGGAGCACCAGCGGAGAATGCTCGCGACCTCGTCCTCGCTGCCGTCGAAGAGGGCCTCGACGCGTCCGTCGGGCAGATTTCGCACCCACCCGCGGATCTCGTTCGCCCTCGCCTGGTGCCGGGTGTGGTACCGGAATGCGACGCCCTGGACGTGCCCCGAGATCGTCACGCGAACGCGGCGTCGACGGCTGTCGCGGCTTCGGTCGTCGCTCACGGCCGCGGCTCCCTCGACCTTCGTCGGGTGCGGAAGATCGTCGGTGAGAGCCACAGAGCGATGGTCGTCACGCCAAGGACCCCGGCGACAGGACGGCTGAAGAAAGCGAGTATCGAGCCATCCGACGCTATGAGGCCCTGGATCAGCTTCTCCTCGAGTGGTCCTCCGAGCACCAGTCCGAGGACAACCGGGCCGAGCGGCACCTTGTGTCGATCGAGGACGAATCCGAGCAGGCCCATGACGAGCATGACGCCGACGTCGAAGTAGGTGGCACGGAACGCGAAGGAGCCGACGATGGTGAAGAGGAGCACGCACGGCAGCAGGATGCGCTGCGGCAGACGAACGAGGGTCGTGCCTGCGCGAATCGCCAGGAGACCGAGAGGGATGAGCACGAGGTTCGCGGCGATGAAGAGCAGGTAGATCGAGTAGACGAGAGTTCGCTGCTCCGGGTTCTCGAAGATGTCGGGGCCGGGTACGATCTTCTTCATGTAGAGAACGCTGATGACCAGCGCGGTGACCGAGTCGCCCGGGATACCGAAGACGAGCGCGGGAATCCAGGCGCCCGCTATCGCCGAGTTGTTGGCGGCGGTCGCGTCGGCGATACCGTCGAGTGACCCTCGGCCGTAGCTGTCCCTCCTCTTCGAGAATCTCCTGGACGCGGCCAGCGAAACCCACGCGGCGATGTCGGCGCCGGCACCGGGCAGCATGCCGATCAAGGAGCCGATGGAGGTCGAGCGCAAGGTGTGCCAGGGGCGGCGAAGAAGACGCGGCTTCACCCCGGCGAAGGTGCCGTGGTCGGAGAGTTCCTTCACCGGGGGCGGCAAGGTCGCCGCGTCGAGAGCGCTGCGCGGCCTCAGGACGCCACGCAGGATCTCCGAGACGCCGAAGAGCCCGACCATCGCCGGGATGAACTCGATGCCGCCTTTCAGAGCCGCGCTGTCCCCGGCGAAGCGTGCGGTCGAGTAGACCGTGCCGAGTCCGATCGTCGAGATTCCGAGCCCGAGGCCGAGCGCCAGCGCGCCCTTCAGCGCGGATCCACGCGAGACAATCGCGGCGCAGCTGAGGCCGAGGACGTAGAGCCAGAAGTACTCGTAGTAGGTGAAGCCGACCGCGATTCGTGCCAGCGGCCGAGCCAGGAACATCAGGACGATCGCGCCGAAGATACCTCCGACGACGCTGAACGCGAGCGCGACGCCGAGTGTCTGACGCGCGCGGCCCTGCATCGCGAGGGCGTGCGCGTCCTCCGCATAGGCCGCGGAGGACGGGGTTCCCGGCATGCGCACGAGCGTCGTCGGGATGTCGCCCGAGAAGATCGCGCAGGCGACGAGCGTCACGACCGCTGCGAAGGCGAAGATCGTCGGCTGAGTGTAGGTCAGTGGAATGAGGAGCGCGACGGCCATCGTTGCCGTGAGGCCCGGCACCGCGCCCATGAAGAGGCCGTAGAACGCGGCGGCGACGATCGTCGCGAGAACGCGCCAGTCGAGAAAGACCTGGGAGAAGGCGTCCTGTATCGAGACGAAGTCCACGAGACGTTTACCGGAATAGTTCGCCGCGCGGCAGAGGGACACCCAGCGAGGCTGAGAACACGTAGTACACGACCGTCACGAGAACTACCGTGATCGCGGCGCTGACCCGGAGCCGATTTCCGAGCGCCAGGAGATTGACGAGGAGAAGCAGCATGGACGAGATGACGAACCCGAGCCACGGGGTGAGCAGCAACCAGCCGATGACCGAGGCGACGACGATCACCGGAGCGATGTGACGGCGGTCAGACCCGATCAGCAGTCCTGCCAGCACGGCGAGAAGAACGCAGCCGATGGCGCGCGGATAGAGCATCGGGCCGTAGTCGCTCTCGAAGAGCTTGGCGAACTTCTCGTCGGTCAGGAGTCTGCCCATCTGTGCGTCCATCGTCGCGAAGCTCGAGTCGAGCTGCTCCCCCTCCTCGATCGCGATGCCGAAGCCGCGGGACGTCATGAAGCCGGTGAAGCCCTCCTCCTTGACGATCTTCCGGAGGGCCGTGCGCAGCCTGTCGACGATCACGTCCGGCGTCCCGGCCGGAACGCCAAGCGCGCGCCAGCCGCCGAGGGTCCAGTCGATGCCCTGTTCCTTGAACGTCTTCACGTCCTCGAAGCCGGCGACCCGCTCGTCGGCCATCACACCGAGGCCCCGGACGCGACCGGCGTCGATTAGCGGTCCGGCCTCCGGAAGGCTGCAGCAGACCATGTCGAGCCCGCCGGCGACGAGCTCGCGCAGCGACGGGCTCGCCCCGCGTGTAGGGATCCACTTGACGGTGGCGGGATCGAAGCCGCTGGCGTCGAGCCAGCCGGCGAACCCCAGATGCCACGTCGCGCCCTTCGCCGTGCCCGAGCAGGTGAGCTCGCCGGGACGTCGGCGGATCTCGGCCTCGAGCTCCCTCAGCGTGTTCCACGGTGTGTCGGTGCGGACGAGGAGGGCGGCCGAGTCGCGGTTGAGCATCATCAGTGACGTGAAGCTGTCGCAGCGGATGTCCGTCAACCCGCGCCAGTGGAGCATGTTGAGCTCCGCGGTCATCATCGTCAGCGTGTGTCCGTCGGCTCTGGCGCCGGCGCCGTAGCTGTGTCCCGTGACGCCCTGGCCACCCGTCTGGTTGACGACGTTGAACGGCGTGTCGAGCTTCTGTTCGAGGAGCATCGCCAGCTGGCGCGAGAGCCCGTCAGTGCCGCCACCGGCGGACCAGGGGCAGATGATGGTGACCGGGCCGTTCGGGTAGGCGTCTTCGCCGTGCGCACGGGGCACAGCGAAAGGGATGGCGCAGAGGAGCAGAGGCCAGCGGGACATGGAGGTGCATGATAGGGGAAGAGCGAAAGGAGGGAAGATGTTTCGCGGCAGGGCGCGACCGGGACGTCGGCCGAGCAGGCCGGCCTCGGTGTCCGCGAGAGCCTCTTCCGGCCGGCAGCGCTCCGGGACGGGGCGTCCGCAGACCGGCGTCACCGCTGCCGTGACCGGTGCCGTCCGTCGTCGGGCTCCGAGACGCCACTGCCGAGCAGGATCATCTCGAGCTGGATCTGCGTGGCGACGTGGAGATCGACCGGCTCGAGATCGTACTCGGCTTCCAGACGCTCGAGTGCTCCGGGCCGTCCGGCCGCGAGCTGCGCCGCCGCCTCGGGCAGCGCGTCCTTCACCGCCAGGAAGTTCGCTCCCGGAACGTCGGAACCCGGCGGGGTGGGCCGCACGCGGAAAAGCGGCACCTCGCTGACCATGCACAGCGGCTCGCCGCCGAAGGACGCGACCGTCTCCATCGACGACGGGCGGAACTTCGAGGCCTCCGTGGATTCGCCGAGCGCCTCGAAGTGTTCGCGCATGGCGACGGACGTCGGTGTCGTCGAGAAGCCGCGGTCGATGCGAGTGAACCCCTTCTCACCGTGACGGTCCCAGTCGTGAAGGCCGACGCCAAGACCCTCCGCGACGCTCGTCAGGTCGCGGCGCAGCTGCACGGTCGCGTCACGCCGGTCACGATTGATCAGGAACCAGGCACCTTCGGCGATGAACATGCCGTGGAGCGACGCGTGAAAGTCGTAGGGGCCGCCAGCGCGCAGGAAGCGAGCGACCGCGCTGTTCTCCGGGCGGACGCCGGGGTCGTTAGCATCGCGGGGGAACCCGAACTCGACATCGTCGCCCGGACGTTCGCGCACCACGTTGGCGATGCAGTCGCGCAGCGAGAAGGGCGTCGACTCGGTCCACGATGCGTTGCGCGCGGCTCCGTCGGGATTGACATGCGGGCAGACGCGCCATGTGGCTCGTTCCAGGAGCGGCCGCGCCTTCTCCGCGTCTGCGAGCCAGGCACAGAGCTTCGTGAGCGTGACGGGGCCGACGGGCTCGTCGGCATGCGCGCCGGCGATCAACGAGATTCGCAGCGGGCCGTCGCCGAACGCCGCCCCCAGGATCCGGCCGCCCTCCCGCGCGAGCCCCAATTCCGGCAAGCCCCCCGGCAACGAGACCGGCTACATCGAATCCGGCCCCACCATGCACTCCGCGTCGAGCGTCAATTGAGGACGCTGGGCTGCCAGAGGAAATCGTCTTCGAGCGGCTCGAGGGAGTCCTGCGATGGCTGGCAACCCTCGTGGTACCACGAGCTGTCCCTCTGGACGACCTGTTCGCCGGCCAGCACGCTCGAGATGAGGAGTTTGCCGCAGCCGCAGCACCGCTGCTGCAGGACGGAGGAGCTATCGTCCGTGGCGGCGTCGGCGGGGAAGCATCCGACGTCGTTCAACTGCTCGACAACGGGCTCCGTGGCGAAGCTCGCGAAATGCTGCAGGGCGTCGGGCTGCTCCAGCATCGACTGCAGGCAGGCCAGGAGGTACTCGGGCGACGCGACGGTGACCGTCGGAGTCTCAGCGGTCGAATCGTCGTCGTTGCTCTGCGTCGCCTCGTCTTCTCGCGTTGACGTGCTGTTCCGTGGCTCCGGCAAGTCACCGCCGGCGTCGGGTGTCTCGCCGGTCACAGGAACCGTGCGGATTGCCTCGATCTTGCCGTGCAGTACGCCGTGGACCTGCACCTCGACGTGGCCCGCGAAGAGCTCGTCGATCTTCCTCAGCAGCTGGTGCTGGGATTCTTCGAGCTTCGAGAGGCTGCTCTTGGCGTCGCCGTCGCTCTTTGCAGCGCCAACGCTCTCGGAGTCGCCAACGCTCTCGGAGTCGCCAACGCTCTTGGCGTTGCTCTTGGCGTCGCCGTCGCTCTTGGCGTCGCCGTCGCTCTTGGCGGCGCCGTAGGCCGTGTCGAGCTTCTTGCGCAGGGCTTCGACCTCGACGAGCTGGCGGTGCAGCTCGCGCACAAAGTCCTTGTGACCCCAGACCATTTCAGCTCCGTCCCGTCCTTGCGGTAGCCAGAATGTGTTGGATCGAGTTCCGGGGGACGGCCGCCCCGGGCACGTTCTACCGGGGCCGGCGAAAACCTCCGAAAGAGTGGAAATCGGCAACCAAAACACCCTCGTCGAGGCCTGCGCCGGGAGCCGACCCGGCGGAATTCAATGGCCTCGACCGGCCCGGTCGTCGCCGACGCCAGTCATGATCTCGAAGAATGAACGCAGATCTTAATCAATCGGCCGGGTGGAATCCAAGCGGAAAAGACCTTCGTGCGACGTCCGAAAAAGTCGAGCGTGGATCGGTTTCAGGAGGAACCGCTGGACTCCCGAAAGCCCGGCTCGCCGATGTGAACGAGCTCGCTGGCGACGCCTCCCCAGGCTCCCGGATCGTTCGTCGCCAGCAGGATCGACGCTCGGGGCGAGGATCCGGGTGGCGTCCAGGCCTCGACGAGCTTGCGGCCGGCTCCGCCGGGGGACAGCGCGTCGGGACCGAGAACGAAGACCGTCGTCGACAGCACGTCGCCGATCAGCGCGGAGGTGGTCCACGCCGTCGCGCCCGCGATCGTCTCGACGGGCCGTCCGCTGCGCGGATCGAGGATGTGCCCGATCGTGTGTCCGTGCCGCTGGATCTGGCGCTCAGCGGCTCCCGATGTCGACACCGCGCCCGCGTCGATGGTGATCTCCGCGAGGGACGACGAGCGATCGTGCGGATGGACGATGTCGACACGCCAGCCGTCCTCACCCGGCGGCGAGCCCCAGGCGACGATCGTCGAGCTTCCGAGGAGCACCGCGCCGGTGCGGACGCCACCGTCGGCGAGCGACCGGGCCAGGCGGTCGGCAACGTATCCTTTGCCGATGCCCCCGAGATCGAGCGCCACTCCCGGGCGGGTGAAGCGGGCCGTCGAGTGGTCGGCGTCGATCTCCACGAGGTCCATACCACGTCGTTCGAGCAGGGACTCGATCTCGGCGTCGTCGGGCAGCCGGCCTTCCATGTCGTCGAGCCCCCACGCGCGCATCAGCGGGCCGACGGTCGGGTCGAAGGCGCCGTCGGTCAGCTCCCAGGCCCGGCGCGAGCACTGCAGGAGCTCGAGAATCTCGGGACCGATCGTCGTAGCCTGTCGCCCGCCGAGCGTGTTGAGGAGCGACACGTCGCTCTCCGGCTGAAACTTCGACAGGCGCGCCTCGAGCATCTCGAGGAGCGAGAACGCGACGTGGGCTGCGTCCTCGAGCTCCTCGGTCGTGTGGTCGGCCGTGCCGAGGAGGATCGCGTTCAGGGTGCCGAGCCCGGAAGCCTCGAATCGTCGTAGCCCGGAGTCGGGGCGAGAGTAGGACTCGAGCAGCGGACGGACGTCCGCCGGCGGCTCCCAGCTCCCTTCGCCGCTGTGCATGGCTCTGCAACCCGCGACCCGGATCCCGCGACCCGGATCCCGTGACCGACGGATCAGGCCGCTCCGGCGTTCGATCCGTCCCGGGCTCGATCCTCCTGACCGTAGAAGTAGAGGCCGACGCAGATCAGGAACGCGAGGACGAAGTTGTACGTCGTCGGTCCGATGTCCCCGCCGCCCGAGATGTACTTCCCGAGCCCGAGAAGCACGAGCAGGACCGCGCCGATTCGCAGAGCCGGGCGGTGGAAGACGCCGACGAGGATCGGCAGCGACAGGATCGCGAAGGTGTAGGGCAGCGCGAGGAGGAAGTAGTACGACGGGTCGCGGGAGACCTCCTTCTCCTTGCCCGACTTCTCGTCCGTGACCGTGACCTTGATGTCGGGAACCGCCGCGCCCAGCCAGCTCGACGCGAAGGGTTTCGAGAGGTTCTCCGCGAACCAGGTCGGGCCGTGGTCGATCGGGCTTCCCGCGTCGAACTGCCCGACCGCCACGAACAGGAAGAGGAAGCCGAATCCGAGGCGTAGAATGAAGCCGATCCAGAAGCGTTCCTTGGTCGAAGTCATCGGTCCTCCGTGGGGCCTGCGTCCATTTCGAAGCAGCCATTCTATCCGTCGAGAACGCATGGGGGAAGAGCCCGCATTCCCGCACGGGAGGCACGTAGGAGGCCGCCGGAACTCCTTTCGCAGCGTCCGCGCGGCGGGATTTCGCTGTGGTCGGTGCCCTGCGGCGTCAGTATCATGGTAAAGCCTCTCGGCGAACACGGGACGCTGCCCGGTTGCATTCGAGCCTGCGTCGAGAGCCAGCCACGACGCCGATCCAGGAGACGCCCACATGAACGACGCGGACACGAAGGTCCCGGCGGAAGAGCCCCGGAACTCTGTGGAAGAATCGGAGGACATCCGGCGCCGGGAGTTCCTGGGCGGCGCCGCGTTGACGGCGGGTGGGCTCGCCGCCGGCGGGCTCTCGGCCTACTACATCGACAAGAAGAAGCGCCCGCCGGCATACATCGCGAAGCTCTCGGACCGGATCAACTGGGTGCGCACCGGACACATCGGTGTCGGCAATCGCGGCGGCTCGCTGCTGCGCACGGCGCTGCAGTGCCCCGGCAGCATGCCGCTGGCGGTGTGCGACAAGCAGCCCTCGAAGCGCAAGGACTTCAAGCAGTCCATCGAGGACGTTATCGAGAAGCGCGAGGGTCAGAAGCCGACGGTCGCGGTCTACGACGACTACCGCCGGCTTCTAGACGACAAGAGCATCGAGGCCGTCTTCATCGCCACGCCGCACTACCTGCACGGGCCGATGGCGATCGATGCGGTCGAGGCGGGCAAGCACGTCTACTGCGAGAAGGCGATGGCCTTCACCATCGGCGAGAACCAGGACATCGTCGAACTCGTGGAGAGTGGCGCGAAGGCCTATGACGGCGAGACCGGACGTCCGACCGGCGACATGGTCTTTCAGGTGGGGCACCAGCGTCATTACTCGCCGCTCTACCGCCGCGTCGGTGACATGGTCGCGAGCGACCAGATCGGTGACCTCGCGACGATTCGTGCGCAGTGGAACCTCAACGACAGCATCAGCCGCCCGGCGCCGTCCCTCGAGATGGAGCGGGTGATCAACTGGCGGCTCTACTCCGAGTATTCCGGCGGGTTGACAACCGAGTACGCGACACACCAGATCGATGTCGCCAACTGGTACTTCGGCACCCATCCGCACTCTGTCTGCGGCTACGGCGGTATCGACTGGTACGGTGGGGACGGTCGTGATACTCACGACAACATCCATCTGATCTTCACCTACGAGGTGCCGGTCCTCGTGCGTCACAAGTTCACCGGACGGCCCCTCGTCGACTCCGACGGCCAGAGGGTTTACCGGACCGACGCGGCGGGCAATGTTCAGACACGCTTCGTCACCTTCGACTACATGTCGTCGATGGCAAACGCCTTTCTCGGGCCCTCGGAGATCGTCTTCGGCCGCTACGGCACCATCCAGCTGTCGCTTGCGGGAGGCGAGTTCTGGAAGGAGAAGAAGGCGCTCTCCGATCCGTACCGCATCGCCGAGGGCACCAATCCCCGCCGCGCCAAGCAGAAGTCCCTTCTGAAGAGCGGCATCTCGAAGGCCGTCTCGCTGCGCCTGCCGCCCGGCAAGCTCATCGAGGAAGAGGCGCTCGAGGTGCCCGAGAACGAGGACCCGACGAGGCACTGGTCGAAGTTCATCGAGCCGATCGAGGGCGCCTACGACAAGATCGAGACGCTCCTGGCGGTCGAGAGCTTCCTGAAGTGTGTTCGTCGTTCGCGTCAGGGGGAGCCTTTCGGGGAGGAGCTCAAGGCGACGGCCCGCGTCGGGATGGAGAGCGCGATACCGGCCCTGATGGCCAACCTGGCGATGCGCGAGCAGCGCACCGTGCGATGGAGCGAGTTCTTCGACGATCGCGGCGTTGGCGATGGTGGTGACGTCGACGGCGGCGTCCAGGGGGGCGGCTGATCGCGCACGGGCGCCGGCTGGAAGGCGGGGCACGGATTCCGGGCAGCGGGCAGCGGGGTAGCGGCAGCAGCCGGTCGTCGCGGTTCTCCATCGCCGGGGAGGGGGGATCGCCGGGGAGGGGGGATCGCCGGGGAGGGGGATCCCCGGGGCCTGAGGATGCTTAATCCGCGGGAACGGGGGGCGGCGCTTTGCTCGGCGGAGTCACCGCTGCGAGGAAGCGTTCGACCACGTAACGGAGCTGCCAGTCGCGTAGCACCCCGTTGGTCTGGAAGACCGGCTTTCCCTCGGCGTCGAGGAAGACGATCGCCGGCTGGAAGATCTCGTAGGACGCGGTCGGTCCCGGCTTCTTCCCGGTGGTCTTCAGCGCTTCGGCCTCCTGCTGCTGGCCGCTCTGGAACTTGCTTCTCAGCAGCGATCGCAGCTCCAGGTACTGCGGGCGGTCGATGATGGCGCACGGTAGCTGAATGTCGAGATCCTCGCGCCAACGGCGTGTCTGGAGCCGACGCGTGACGTCGTCACCGCGAACCTGGTAGAACGCCACCCCGAAGTCGACGCTCCCCGCGAACTCGTTGCTGATCTTCGTCAGCGTGCCGAGGAACTTCGCGAATCCGTCGTGGTGGACGCGACAGACGACCACGGCCGACGGCGCCGCCTTCTGTGGCCAGAATGGCTCGGGGGTCGGGTCGATCGTCGCGAGCGTCGGCTTCCAGGTACCGGCGCTCTCGCCCTTCGCGTAGCGAGCGAAGGCTTCGTCGACGTGCTTGCGGTACCCTTCCTGAAGGCCCTGCTCGGCCTTCTTGCCGAGCTCCGCGACGAGCTGCGTGAAGGATGGGTCGCGCTGCACGGGGAAGAGCTCCCTGGCACCCTCGAGCTCCTTGTGGTTCGTGTAGCCGAGCTTCACGGCTTCCTGGATCTCGGCGAGGATCTCCCGGCGCTTCTCCTCGCCTGCCGACTCGTCGGACGGAGGATTGAAGAAGAGGGCTCGGCCCACGAGCCGCGCCTTGTAGAAGTGCGCGTACGCGTGCATCGAGCGCAGGTCCGGGACCAGGGATGGCTGCTCCTTCCATGGCGACCGGGTGTAGTCCATGTGCTCGAGGATGTACGTCACGAGGTGCTGGATGTCGCCCCCGGGGCGGTCGTCCCAGATCTCGTTGCGCTGAAGGCGACCGAATCGTTTCTCGACGATCGTCCGCTTTGACAGCGTGGTGCCTTGTAGCCACGGGATCGACCACGTCGCCGGAGCTTTTTCCCGCGCAGACCCGCCTGCCTGCGCGAGCATGCTCGTGGGGAGGGCGGTGCCGATCAGCAGAGCGCAGCCGATCCAGGCTCCGCGAAGTGTCACGGCCGTCTTGGTAGGAGGTGTCATGCGGGTTCCTCGTCCGGGGAGTCGGTCCGGCCGCTGTCGCCG
>CAYMLL010000065.1:0-19254 GCA_964390645.1 uncultured Planctomycetia bacterium
ATCTGACCGATGACGAACTTCATTCCGGGAGCCTCGAACTCCTTGCGCACGTCCCTGATGAAGCCCACCAGGTTCTCCTCGTAAGTCAACCAGCGGTCCTGGTACTGGTCGTTCCAGCCCTGGAACCAGACGAAGCCCTCGATCTCGAACCCCTGGCCCCTGTAGCCGGGAAAACGCTCGCCCAGCTCGCTCAGGCAGCCGTGAACCTCCGCGACCATGTTGCGATAGTCCTTGCCGAACTGTGACCTGTACTGCTCCGCGGTGACCATTTCGCGTGGCTTGAACTTTCTGAGTCGCCTCTTCTTCTCCCGTGTCTTGTTCTCCTCGGTGACCCGCCTGTTGTGGGCCTCGATGCGAGCCGGCTCGGCGTCGTTCCAGACCTTGTTTGCCGCGTTCTGGGCCGCTGCCAGCTTCGCGTACTCGTCTCTTGCGAGCATGGAGGACGGCGGCAGGAAACCGCGCGCGAGAGCTCTGCCCCCCCAGGACGCCTTGATAAGCAGCACCTGCTCTTCGTAGTGATCGCCCATGGCGTGGCCGAAGTTGAGCTCGGGGCCGAACCCCTCCCGCGGCGCACCGTAGCCGACGGTCAGATCGCCGTGTTTGCCGAGGTAGTTGATCCAGACGTCGCGGCGTGTGCTCCACAGATAGGTCGGTGTCTTCTTCCTGTCGTCGGGATCGGTGGTCTCGGCCACCTTGCGGGTGAACGCCTCGTGGTCGCCGCCGCGCAGGAGGTGCGTGTACCGGTCCCGGTACTTCTCCTGGCTAACCTGCCAGGCGAGCGGTTCGGGAAAGCCACGTCCTTCCATGTTCGACTGGCCTGCAAGGATGAAGACCTTGACCTTGCCGTTGCTGGTGGAAGCGGTGTGCTCGAGTCCCTGCGCGAGGGCGCCGGGGGCCAGAGTGACGGAAACACAGAGCAGAAGGAGCTTCTTGGTGATCATGGGATTCTCCCGGCGTTGCCTGTCGAGAAAAACGTGCCCGGGGATGAGCTGACGGGAAGCGTCACCCGGAGCTCTTGCGGGCCGAGAGCCTGCTGACCCCGGGGCTCCTTGTTCCCGGCGACCGAGCGGACCTGCTCCTCGATCGGAAGGAGGCCGGGCCCCTCCAGACTCCCCAGGCCTCCAGGCAAAGTCAAGACCTCGGGGGGTGCCGACCTGCCCGCGCCGGAGCACCCCACGATTCGCCGCAGCGGAATGTGCGGGAGTCGCTCGAGCCGGAGGGTGCCGCGGCGATCCGGGAGTTGCGACGGTCTGCGTCGATCGCGCACGGCATGCGAGCGTCTCCACCGACGCCGGGCCGGGCTACTCGAACTGCGCCACGTAGTCCGTGAAGAGTTCGTGGGGATCGCGTACCCGGAGCTCGACATGGCCGCAGGCGCCGCAAGTCTCCCCCAGGATCGCGGCGGAGCCGGCCTGGTGATCGTACCCCTCCCCCGACGGCGTCGCGAAGGCGAAGCGAACGTCGTCCGCGTCGGGAGCGACCAGTCGTCGGCCCACGAAGAACGCGCCTGGAATGACCTTCCGCGATCCGCATCGCGGACACGGCGAGCCGAACGGCACTCGCGCGGACGGCGGCGGCACAGGGATGCCGGGGGCGGCGGCGGTCGGCAAGTCGGAGTCCGGCTTGTCGGAGACTCGCGCGAAGCTCGGGTCCTCGACACCGTGGCGGTCGGTCCCGCAGCTCCAGCAGACGTCGAAGCCCGCGTCGACGGCCTCGGCGCAGGACGGGCAGTCCCACGGACCCGCGGACCTGCCTTCCGAGACGACAGGCACCTCGTCGAAGCTGCCCGCGGGATCCAGGGCCTCGATGATCTTCGAGCGTTCAGGGGGTGAGTCCACGCTCTCCCCGGCCGCGGCGCCCTCGACCTCCGGGGGAGCTTCCATCTCCGGGGGAACTTCCACCTCCTGGAGAATCGCGCCACACCGTCGGCAGATCCTGCGATCTTCGGGAACGTCGACCTGGCATCTGGTGCACCTGAGCATGGGACTCGCCTCCGTGAACTCGTGGCTTGCTCGTGCGGCGCTCGCGGCTCGGATTCGTGAGCTGCTGTCCGACCTCCTCCACAGAGTAGACGACTCGCTCCGGTCAAACCAGCGTCCGGGAGGGAGATGCCGGTCCGTGTCGGAACCCCGACCTCGTTCGCTCTGTCCCCTTCACACCCGTGCGCTTCCGGAGGGTCCACGACGACTTCTCGTGAATCGCCTTCCGTCCTCCCCCGCCATCCGCTCTACTGAGTTTGGCTTCCACCAACCTTCAACCCGGAGACTTCCGCATGCGACGCACTCTTCTCGTCAGCCTGCTCGTGGTATCACTCGTATCCTGCGTTCTTGGCCAGGAGCAGAAGGTCGGCTCGTTCGAGGCCAAGGGCACGATTCGGGTCAACATCGAGTATCTGCTATTCACGCCGCAGGCGAAGCAGAAGAAGAAGCTGCCGATGATCGTCTTCCTGCACGGTGCGGGGGAGCGCGGTGACAATATCGAGCGTGTCAAGGTGCACGGGCCTCCGAAGATCGTGGAGAAGAAGAAGGACTTTCCGTTCATCGTGCTGTCACCGCAGAGCCCCCGCGGCCAGTGGTGGAAATCGGAAGTCCTGGTCCAGCTCATCGACACGGTCATCGCGAAGCATCCGGTGGACCCGGATCGTGTGTACCTCACAGGACTCAGCATGGGTGGCTACGGATCGTGGGACCTGGCGACGAAGTTTCCCGATCGCTTCGCCGCGGTCGCCCCGATCTGCGGCGGCGGCAAGCCGGAAACGGTCACGAGCATCCGACACCTGCCGATCTGGGTCTTCCACGGTGCGAAGGACAACGTCGTTTCAATCGATCGCTCGCAGAAGATGGTCGACGCGCTGAAGAAGATCGGTGGCAAGGTACGGTTCACGATCTATCCCGACGCGAATCACGACTCGTGGACCAAGACCTACGAGAACCCGAAGCTCTACGAGTGGTTTCTCGAGCACCGTCGCAAGCCGGGTAAGAAGGCGCGAAGCTGAGCTTCGACCTACCCGCGAAGCCCCCGGAAAAAGTTTCCGCAGCCGCCGAGAGTCGCCAGCGATACGATGGAAGTGTCGCGACGAGCGACGGTGAGCGAGTTCTGAAGGCTCCTGTTCCAGGTATCGAGGAGGCGAGGATGCGAAAACGACTTCCGGGCACGGCGCTGTTGTTCGCGACGGTGATGGCGACAAGCTCGACGACGACATCGGCCGCCTCCTTTCCGTTCGTACTCCTGCGGATCGACGACCGGGACGACTGGGACTCGATCTCTCTCGGCAGCGGAGGGATCAAGTACGTCGCCCCCGCGGTTGACCCGGCCTCGACCGACTTTCCCTGCCTCGACCACGTGCTCTACGGACCGGGTGTCCAGCACATCAGCATCATCCAGGCGCGAGATCTCGGCTGCCTGGAGGGCTTCACGGTCGGCGACATGAACCGCATGCGCCGCGCGATGACGTCCTTCGCCGGCTACGTCGCGCGTCTGCGGGATCCACGCGACGGTACGATCGTCAACGCGTTCACGGTCCACAACGATCAGTTCCTCGGCCCCGAGATCACTCCGTCGCTGCTCGCGCACGTCACGGAAGGCTTGCGGGGGACGTTCAACGAGGAGGCGCTCGGCCGCCTCGTCTATATTCCGACCACCGAGCAAGCCACCGAGCGCGCTCTGCGCTGGCTTGACGATCCGGGTGTCGAGCTCGACGTCGGGGTCTTCTTTCGCGGCCCGTCGTGCGATGTGCTGGTCGAGCCGGGCGGAGTGTCGCCGGATCTCGCGATGCCGTGCATTCTGTTCGTCCGCGGCGACAGTGACCTCGATGGCGAGGTGCGGACGAGCGACGCCATCTTCGTGCTCGGCTATCTCTTCAGCGGCTCGACCGTTGCGCCGAGCTGCCTCGACTCGGCGGACACGAACGACAACGGTGTGCTGTCAGTCGGAGACGCGGTGACCGTCCTCACGTGGCTCTACCTCGGCGGGGCGCCCTTGCCCCCGCCCACGCCGGCGGGTGCCAGTGGCTATCCGGACGGCGATTGCGGCCCGGATCCGACCGACGACGATCTGCGCTGCGAGTCCTTCTCGCGCTGCGAGTGACGGATCCCGGCCCCCGGAGACCCGGGGCGCCGGCACCGCTGCCATGCGAGGGGCTTTCACCGCCAGGAGTGCAACAGGAGTGAGTGTCGGTCCGGTGGCTCGGGCGGCGCCGCGAAGGCGCGCTGGACGGCAGCGGAGGCCGCCGGTCCGCCAAGCAGGCGCACGCCCTCCGGGCGATGGGGGCCGTTCCCGGCGAAATGGGCGCGGTCCCCTGACAGGCGGTTTCTGAAATGCCCTACTGAGAGGTCGCGGCTGGTGACGCCAGCGGGTTCAATAGACCGTAGCCAGCCCCATCCAATGCCGACACTGACAACATCATGATGCGATCCCTGCGCGCCGCGATTCTCCTGTCGCTAGGACTCTCCCTGCTCGACTCCGCCGGGGCCGACGATATCCTCATCACCGAGCTGATGGCGGTGAACGACGCCGCGATCCGGGACGAGGACGGAGACACGCCCGACTTCGTCGAGCTGTTCAACGCCGGCGTGACGGCTTGCGACCTCGGTGGCTGGCACCTGACGGATGACGTTCTCAACATGACCAAGTGGCGGTTTCCCGCCGTGACCCTGCAGCCCGGGGAGTTCCTCGTCGTCTTCTGCTCCGACAAGAACCGCCGCGATCCCGAGCGGCAGCTGCACACCAACTTCAAGCTCGCGAGCAGCGGCGAGTACCTGGCACTGGTCGAGCCCGACGGCTCGACCGTCCGCCAGGAGTTCGCGCCCTTCCCGCTGCAGGTCGCCGGCTTCAGCTTCGGCCTGTCGCAGAACGCTACCGAGCTGCGCTTCGTCGACGCGAGCGCTCCCTGTCGCGCCTTCGTTCCACCGGATGACGGCCTCGGAACATCCTGGCGCCAGGTCGACTTCGACGACTCGGGATGGCCTTCCGGCACGACGGGCGTCGGCTACGACCGCAACAACAACTACCTGCCCTTGATCGGTCTGGACGTCTTCGACGAGATGGAGGGAAGCCGCACGACCTGCTACATCCGCGTGCCTTTTCAGGTCGAAGATCCGAGCGCGGTCGGCAACCTGCTTCTCAAGATGAAGTACGACGACGGCTTTGTCGCCTTCATCAACGGCGTCGAGGTCGCACGCGCCAACGCTCCCGCGGGGATTCCCGGTCTGACCTGGGACTCGAACGCCCCCTCCGATCACCCCGACGGCGAGGCGGAGACCTTTCTGGAGTTTCCGATCAACGGTGTCGCGGGCGTACTCGAGCAAGGCGACAACGTCCTGGCGATACATGGCCTCAACCGCAACCTGTCGAGCTCGGACTTCCTCCAGGTGCCGGAACTGACGGGCTTCAACTCCGGCGACCTGGACCGTGACACGCTGCTCTTCTTTCCCGATCCGAGCCCCGGGTCAGGGAACCTGCCGGGCGTCACGGGCATCGCGCCTCCACCGACGGTCACTCCAGCAAGCGGCGTCATCAGCCAGTCGACACAGGTGACGATCGAGACCGACTCCGAGACCGGCACCATCCACTACTCGACCGACGGCTCGAACCCGACGCAGCGCTCGACGCGATACACCGGCCCGTTCTCCGTTTCGTCGTCCGCGTGGATACGAGCCCGCGTCTACGAGCCGGACGACTCCGTGAGCCCGACGGTGAGTACGAACTACATATTCATCGCCTCGAACGTGCGTAACTTCGCGTCGACGATTCCGGTGGTCGTCATCGACAACTCCGGCCAGGGACGTCCGGGAGGCAACACGTACCGTGCCGCGTTCATGGCGATCTACGAGCCCGTCAACGGAAGGACGAGCTTCAGCGAGCCCCCCACCCTGGCTCATCGTCTCGGCATGAAGACACGTGGATCCAGCACCGGTGGCCGCGACAAGGCGAGCTACACGATCGAGTTCTGGGCCGAGAAGAACGAGGACGATGACGTCAGGCCGCTGGGCCTGCCGGAGGAGTCCGACTGGGTCCTCTACGGCGCGTACAACTTCGACCGTCTCCACATGCGCAATCCCCTGATGTTCGAGCTCAGCCGCCAGTGCGGCCGCTACGCGACCCTGACGCGCTTCTGTGAGGTCTACTTCAACATGGGCGGCGGCGCGCTCGATCAGGGTGACTATCGTGGCATCTACAGCTTCATGGAGAAGATCAAGCGGGGGGAAGATCGCGTCGACATCGACGCACTCCTGCCAGAGCACGACTCCGAGCCCGAGATCTCGGGCGGCTACATGCTGAAGATCGACCGCGCCGATCCCGGAGACGGCGGATTCTCCGGCGGCGGGATCGGGGTCAAGTACGTCGATCCCAAGGAGCGCGACATCCCGTCGTACCAGGCGACGTGGATCCGGAACTATCTCGACGACTTCGCCAGCGCGCTCAACGGCGGGAACTTCCGCCACCCGACACTCGGCTACGCGCCCTATGTCAACTCGGAGTCCTGGGTCGACCACCATCTGCTCAACGTCCTGTCGAAGAACGCCGACGCGCTGCGTCTGAGCACCTACTTCTACAAGGACCGCGACAAGAAGATCGAGTACGGCCCGATCTGGGACTTCGACCGCTCGATCGACTCGACCGATGGCCGTGACAACGACCCGCTCGGCTGGAACGGCGGCACCAACTACTTCAACTACCCGTGGTGGGGACGGCTCTTTGACGATCCCGATTTCATGCAGCTCTATCGTGATCGCTGGCATCGATTCCGGACCGATCCCGAGAGCAACGCGACGGAAGGCCTGGTCCGACCGCCTTTGAGCAACTCGAACATCAACTCGATCATGGACGGCTACAGGGAGGTGCTTCGGGACGCCCAACCACGTGACACCGCCAGGTGGAACCAGATCTCGTTCTCCGGCTGGCTCTCGGAGGTCAATCGCATCAAGAGCTGGCTGAACACCCGCGCCAACTGGATGGACACTCAGTTCCGGGCACCGCCGCGTTTTTCGCCGCTTCCGCGCGAGATCGATCCGGGGGCCAGGGTCACCATGACCGCGACGACCGGCACGATCTACTACACGCTCGACGGCAGCGACCCGCGTGAACCGGGTGGCGGGATCGCCGGGAGCGCGACGCGCTACAGGGGTGCCGTGACGCTCGACGATACCGCCCTGGTCACGGCCCGGGCGAGAGTGTCGACGATGGACTGGAGCCCACCGACTCGCGGCACGTACTACACGGAAGCTCCCCCACTGGTGATCTCCGAGCTCATGTACCACCCGGAGCCCCCCGACGTCGGCAGCGATCACGTCGACGAGGACTTCGAGTTCGTCGAGATCACCAACGTCTCCGGGTCTTCGTATCCCCTCGCCGGTGTGAGCCTCGGGGGCGCAGTCCGCTTCACCTTCCCGGCCGTGGGCAACCCCAGGCTCGGTCCGGGCGAGTACGTCGTCGTCGTCAGCAATCTGCAAGCATTTGCCGAGCGCTACGACGTCGCGCGCATCTTCGTCGCGGGAGAGTACGAGGGGCGCTTCGAGAATCAGGGCGAGAGAGTCATCCTGCGCGGTGCTCTCGGGGAGCCCATCCATGACTTTACCTACTCGGACACCTGGTACTCGACCACCGACGGAGGCGGCGACTCCCTGGTCGTCGTCGACCTGCTCGCGGAGCGTGACCAGTGGAACAGCGCGGATAACTGGGGACCGAGCTCGGGGCTCGGGGGATCCCCCGGCGGCTCCGACGAGGGCTTTCCGACACTCGGTGGACGCCAGCGCATCGGTGACGGGAACCAGGACGGGCGCGTCGACATCTCCGACGCCTATTCGATCGTGCGTCACCTCTTTCTCGGCGATCCCGGCCCGCTGCCTTGCGACGGCGACGGGCTCGACGGCGTCGGCAACCTCCAGCTGCTCGATGTCGACGGAAGCGGCGGGGTCGACGTCACGGACGCCATCGGCCTTCTGGAGTACCTCTACCGCAGCGGTCCGCCACCACAGGCGGGGACCGACTGTGTACGCCTCGAGGGCTGCCCGAATCTCTGCTTGCCGTGATCGACGATCGGCCGGTTCGTCTGCGCGTGCGGCGACCGCCACGAGCCGATGCCGGGTTCCGCGGCCTCGCGGGCGACGCACACCGGAGCGATCGTGATCGGATTCTCGCGCGACGATAAGACGATGGCGGAAACCCCGCGTTGCTTAGCGTCCGGTCGCGGATTAGCATGCGGCCTTCGTGTCGGGATAACTCGTCCTTTCCCCGTAGATCGCCGGAGCCCCCATGCAAGCGAGACTCATGCGCACCGTGGCGCTGCCCCTGACGCTTTCCTTGGTCTTCAGCTGCGGTCGTGAGCACTATCGCGACCACGCCGACGAGGAGGCGTACGGACTCCTGGCGATCTCCACCAGCGACACCCCGTGGGAGGTGCCCGACTCGTTCTCCATCGAGCCACCGCCGGGCTCACGCCTTCACGATGACGGCGATCCTGTCGACCCGGGTCTGCCGGATCCGGGTCCCCACCTCAGAGCCTACGAGATTCCGGAGCTCAATCGCCTTATCGCGCCGTCTCCGGAGCGAGTGCCGCCGGGCGATGACGCTGATGGCGAGGCCGGTGGCCTGCAGGTGGCGGGCCTGCCGGTACAGCCGATACCGGCGACCTACTGGGACGCGCTTCCTCGTGGCTGTCTGGCGCGAATGGTCGAATTCGCGAGTGTTCGAGCGGAGTACGAGAAGCAGTACGGCTCGCCGCCGGGCGTTGAGCTGCTCGACTCATCGCGTCGTCTGTCCTTCGCCGAGATCATCGCGCTCTCCGTTCTCGACAGCCGTGAGCTGCAAGCGCAGAAGGAACGCCTCTACCAGTCATCTCTCGCAGTCGCCCTCGAGCGCTTCGACTACAGCACACGTTTCTCGGCGAGCGGCAACGGCGCGGACGTGGACTACACGAACCGACGGACGGACGGCGACGCGGTGCAGTCGGCCGACGTCGGAACGGGCGCCAGAATCGAGAGGATGTTCGCGACGGGCAGCACCCTCCTGGCGACCTTCGCGAACGATATCGTGCTCACCTTCGACGGTCCCGACGGGTGGGCTACCGACGTCAGCTCGAGGCTCATCGTCGGTCTCGAGGACAGCCTCCTGCAGCGGGACGTGCGTCTGGAGTCACTCGTACAGACAGAGCGCAATCTCGTCTACGCGGCCCGAGACTACGCGCGCTTTCGCCGCGAGTTCTTCGTCGACCTCGCGTCTCGCTACTACGAGCTCCTGCGGACCTTTCGCAGCATCGAGATCGAGTCACAGAACTACTTCTCGCTCGTACGCACTTACGAGCAGGCGACCGCCGAGGAGATCCGAGGCGTCAAGAACGCCCCGAACCCCGTCGCGATCGACCAGTACGAGCAGAGCACTCTCAGCGGGCGCAGCTCCCTGGTCTCCACGTGGAACAGTCTCGAGCGGAGTCTCGACGCCCTGAAGTTGTCGATCGGTCTGCCGACGGAGACTCCGATCAACATCGACCTGGGCGAGCTCGACGAGCTGACGCTGCGTGACGAGGTGGCGGTCGCCGCCGAGCGGGTACGTCGTTGGAGAGATCTCGTGATCGCACGCCGCTCTCGCACGATTCCTGACCGCCCGGACGTTCTCAGCGGCGATATCTTCCTCATCGACCGGCTCCTCGAGTGGCTGCGCCTGCGCAGGAGGCTCGGTGAGAAGACGTCCGGCTCGCAGGATCTCGAGGACCGCCTCCTTCGCTTCCAGGAGCGGGCCATGCGCGACGAGGTGCGACGCGACCGCCGTGAGCGGACACGGGCCTTTGACCCGACGGGAGGCGCTCCACAGATTCTGCGCTACGGCCGTACGCGTGATCTCATCATCGTGCTCCTGGAGCTCATCGAGCTGCAGCTGCAGCTCGCGACCCGTCTCGAGCGCGACGAGGCGGCGATCACCGCGGCGAAGGACCGCCGTGACGCCCTCCTGGAGCGCGTCGACGCTCAAAGCGCGCAGCTCGACGCAGTGCTGCAGGACGACCAGCAGCAGGGTTTCGACGAGCTCCTGGAGGCTGCCAACGGACTTCTCGGCGAGGTCGAGGAGCTCGTAACCTCTCTGGATACGATCGTCGCCGACGATCCCGAGCCTGCCGAGGAGGACGCCCGGCTCGCGCAGACGCTCGAGCGGACCGACGCGCTCGTCGTGCTGACCGCCCGGATGCTCGAGTCCGCCGGCGCAGGCCTTGCCGAGATCGAGATCGACGAGGACGCCGCCATGATGACGGCGCTCGTGCAGCGATTCGACCTGATGAACGAGCGCGGTCGTCTCGCCGACGTCTGGCGTGGAATCAAGCTCGCGGCGGACGAGCTGCGCACGGCGATCAACTTCGACTCGAGCTATACACTGCCGACGGAGCCCGACAAGCCGTTCAAGTTCGACGACGACAACGGTAGCGGCCAGGCGACGATCTCGGTCGACCTGCCCTTGAACCGCCGCCGAAAGCGTAACGAATTCCGCAATTCTCTGATCTCCTATCAATCCGCACGCCGCTCGCTCATGCAGCTCGAGGACTCGATCAAGCGCGATGTCCGCGACGCCCTTCGCGGGCTCGCGGAACGCGTTATCCAGTATCCGATCGGCGTGACACAAGCGGCACTGGCGGCCGAGCAGGTCATCAGTGTCAAGCTGCAGCTCGCTCTCGGCATCGAAGGGGTTCGTGGCACCGATCTCCTCGACGCGCAGGAGGCCTCCCGCCGGGCGCTGATCTCCGTCGCCAATGACCGCATCGGCTACATTGTCGACCGTGCGCGGCTCGCACTCGACTTCGAGCGCTTGCAGCTCGACGAGAACGACATGTGGCCATCGATCAACGACGTGAGCTATCAGCCGACCGCAAGTCTTGACTACCCCGTCAACGCCGGGCCCACCTACGGAGACCTGCCTCCCGGGCTCTTTCTCTCGGGCGACATCCGGCGACTGCTCGATCAGCCGCTACCGGGTACGGAGGCCGCGGACGTGGCGGGCAACGGCGTGGGAGATTGACGCCTCGGTGCGCTGCCGCCGGCGCAGCCGGGTCGACCTCGCCACTCGACTCACCGCCATGACGGAGCGCAACGGGCGTGCAGCTCGGGCTCCCGAACGGGCTCCGGTTTCCCGTGTCGTGCTCGGGCACGGCCCTGCTGTCGGACTCACCTTCCCTTCATGCTCCAGAAGGCCCCCGCCGTCGACAGCACCGCTCCCGTGAACAGCGCCCCGACTCCGACCCTGTGGCCCCATCGCCGGCGAGCGAGCTGATCCTCGAGGAGCTCCGCGTACTCTTCCCTGTCGGGGTTCAGCCGGGCACGGTGCAGCGCGACGTCGACCTCCGGCTCACCGAGCCAGAGCAGCGTGAAGGCGCTGACGACGAGAAAAAGGGCCGCGACGAGAGCGAGCGGAGGCAGCAGTGCCCGCAGGGTGTCGCTGTTACTCATGTCGCAGAGCATCGATCGGGTCCATCAGAGCCGCACGACGAGCCGGGTAGATGCCGAAGACGACGCCGATACCGACGGAGATGCCGAATGCCAGCGGCGCGGACCACCAGACCAGCGCGGTCACGATGCCGGAGGCCAGGGTCACGAGGAGCGGAACGGTGACGCCCAGAAGCACACCGACCAACCCGCCGGTGGCGGACAGCACCACAGTCTCGATGAGGAACTGTACGGTGATGTCCCGTCGCTTCGCGCCAAGCGCGCGGCGAATGCCGATCTCCCGGGTTCGCTCCGTGACGGTGGCGAGCATGATGTTCATGATGCCGATACCTCCGACGAGGAGAGAGATTCCGGCGATCGACCCGAGGACGAGGTTCCAGAGCCGCTTCTCGCGCTCCGCCTGTCGCAGCAGCTCGAGCGGGACCTTGATTTCGAAATCATCGCGGTCGCCGTGGGAACGCTCCAGGATCACACGAGCCATGGACGCCGTCTGACTGACCTGATCCTCCGTCCACGTCGTCAACGTGATCTCGCTGAGCTCGTTCCGCTCGTACTCTCGTCCGCCGGCCCGGGAGAACGACTGCAGCTCGCCGACACGACGCTGGGTCGCGGTGATCGGGATGTAGATGTCGTTGTTGAGGTCCTGTTGCCCCACGGCTCCCGGCGTTGCGCTACCGCTTCCCTGTGACTGGAGGATCCCGACGATCCGGTACGCGCCATCGCCGACCAGGAGCGCCTTGCCGATCGGGTCCTCGAAGCTGAAGAGAATCCGCGCCGCGCCGTCACCGAGAACGACTATGTTGGCCGTGTTGAGCAGGTCCGACGCGGCGACGAAGCGGCCGCGGGAGACGTCCAGGTTCTTGACCTCGATGTACTCCGGTGTGACTCCGAGAACACGCGCGTTCACGATCCGGCGCGCGCCGCGCTCCACGTTCTTGCGCACGAGGGAGATCGGCACGGCTCGACGGACAGTTGGAAGCGTGGCAGTGAGGTTCTCGAGGTCCTTGTGAAAGAGCCCGTACTCCATCACGAAGCTCCTCTGCTCCCCGGAGGATTCGTCGTTGGCGTTCGTCGACGTCGGAACATCCTCCTTCGGCTTCACACTGCGCAAGATGACGTTTGTGGCCCCGAGCTGGCGGATCTGTTCGACGGCGTGACGCTTCGAACCCTCCCCGATCGCCAGCATCGCTATCACCGAGCTGACGCCGAGGATGGTCCCCAGCATCGTCAACAGGCTGCGCAGCTTGTGCAGCAGGAGGTTGCGAACCGCCAGGCGCAGGGAGGTGAGGCGCATCGTAGGAGGAGGAATCGATCGCTACTTCGACGGCCCGCGCTTGCGTCCGGCCCCCGGAGCCCGTCCGCCACCGGGTCGTCTCGCTTTGGGAGATCCGGACGCACCTCCGGACACACCGCCCGGCTTCGATCCGCGTCCGGGAGAATTCCCGGTGCTGCCCCGACTCCTGCCGCTGGAGCCAGGACGGCCGGTCGCATGTCGTTCTCCAGAGGACTGCTTCATGTCCTCGGAGGGTTCGGGATCGACTGGAGGGGGCTCGGGGCTTGCGCCCTGTTCCGGCGAGATCTCGGTGCTGTCGATCGACTCCTCGGCTTGCTGGAGGATCACCTCCGTGTTGAGCACGACGCGGTCGCCGCTGTCGACACCCTTCTTGATCACCACGAACTTGTCGTTCGTGCGGCCGATTTCAACCAGGCGGCGTTCAGCGGATCCGCCGACGTCGACGTAGCACCAGCTGTCTTCACCACGCTGCACGACAGCCTGCACCGGGACACTGACGACGTCCTTGAGGCGCTCCACATGAATCTCGACAACCGCCGACATACCCGGCTTGAGCTGCTGCACCTTCTCGTCGATTCTCACTACCGTCTCGTAGACCTTCGTACCGGTGCTCATGAAACGATCCTGGTCGGCGAGCACCGCGATCGATCCAACGGAAGCACGATACGTGCGACCCGGAAGAGCCTCGACCCGTACGGTCACCGGCAAGCCGGCGGACATCTGGTCGAGCACGGACTCGTGCACAAAGGTCCGGATCTGCATGCGCTCGAGGTCGGGAATCGACAGGATGTGCTGTCGGGGCCGGATGGTCGATCCCTCGCGAATATCCTCGTGGTAATAGCGATGGCGAGACTCCGCGTAGGCGATCATGCCATCCTTGGGAGCGAAGATGATGGAGTTCTCGATCTGCTTCTGGTAGCGCGCGAGTCGCTCCTTTTCCTTCGCGAGTGTCTGGTCCGCCGCGTTCCTCACGGCTTCAGCCTGCTCCAACAAGGCGACGTTGTCCCGCTCGACCTGCAGCAACCCACGCTTGGCGGACTCGACAGCCCCCTGTAGCTGAAGCTTCGTCTTGCGGTACTGGTACACGACGAGCTCTTTCTTCTCGGCGATGGTCGAAGCCAGCTGCCGATCGGATTTCAGCGAGCTGAGTCGGGCCTGAGCTAGCTCGCCGCGTGAGCGGTACCCGAGCTTGTACAGCTGCTCGACGCCTTCGAGATTGGTCACCTCGATCAGCTTGAGGGCCTGAGCCTCCTGGATCAGCAGCTCGACCTTCTGCAGCTTGATCTGGAAGGTGCCTCCCGACTCGTCCTCGAACTGCTTCAAGTCGAGCTCCGCGAGTTCCACCTTGAGCTGCGCTTCCGCTCTCGTGGTCTCGTTCTGGGTCTTCTGGTTCTCGAACTTGACCTTTGCCTGGATCTGGGCCGACTCGGCCTTCTGACAGTCGAGAATCTGACGATCAAGGCGCTCGCGGTGGTTCGAGACGTCGAACTCGACGATCTTCTCTCCCTTCTTCACCGAGGAGCCGTTCGGCAAGATCGACAGGATGGGCGTGCCGCGAATTTGATCTCCCTCGATGTCGTCGATCGCGCAGAGGACCTTCTCCCGGTGCTGGCTCTCGAGGGTCCCTCGTTCCGTGACGGTGATCGGCAGGTCGCCGCGCTTGGCGGTGTACCAGACGAGGGCATCGCGGGGCCCGCTCGTGCTTTCGATCCACGCGGCGACGCCGGCGGTCAGGGTCAGCGCCACGATCGAGAGGACAGAAATCCGCACCCACCGTCGGCCTCCTTTCGCCGACGTCGAGCCTTGCTGCCCGTCGGTTGCGGTCCCGCCGGTTGCGGTCCCGCCGGTTGCGGTCCCGCCGGTTGCGGTCCCGTCGGTTCCAGTGCCGGCCTTCGGCTCACCCCGGGTGGGATCGACCGGAAGCTCGGGCTCCATCTGCAGGGAACGACGATCCATCATATTCCAAAGTCCTGGGTCTCGGTCGGCAGCGCACCTGCGATGCTAAGGTGCCACCGCCGGCCAATCAAGCATCCCGATCGCCGGAAACCGTGAAATTCCCGTCGCTTAGGATTCTGACGGGAGGTCGCCGCCGGCGTGCGACTCGGCGGAAGGGACGGGCGCGAAAGACCATCCCGGTCCGCCACGCCCGGCTCCCGCCACCATCTTCGACCCTCCGCGCCGCCACGGGATTACGCTTTGTGACCCGGGGCCAGGACCTTCGGCCGTGAGATTGATCGCGGTCCGAGTCCGGCGGCCCGGTCCGGAGAGGACGCGACCATGCTCGAGCCGTGGACAGTCCCGTGCCGTCCTCGGCTCCGTGTCGGTGAACGAGCTGGCAGGCCCCGAGGACACCACCTCCTGGACCTTCGTTGTGGGCGGTTGTTAGTGGATTTCAGGGTTCTCATGCCTGTTCTATTGCTTAATTCAGCCCTCATGGCGGTTCATTCAGATGTTATCGACGGGTAACCGTATCGCCCGGGGCTCGTGTTCGGGAGCCCGTTCTGCCGTCCGCTTCGGACGTCGGTGGCTTCTGACGTGGTTCCTCGAACGACCGAGAATTATCGAGGACGGCCACAATTCCCCGGTTCGCCGCGGGGCTCTTTTACTGACGGAATTATCGGGAGTCTCATCTCATGACTGCTGAACGCGCCTGCTCCGTTCACCCGACTCCCAAAGTCGAACTGACGCGAAGCGATGGATACGGACTCGTGGCTGCTACACGTTGAGCCCGACCCCGCTCCTCGGATTCGACCACACGAGCACGTCGAGACACCCGCAGGCACACGGGAATTGACGTTCTGGATCCGGTCATCTATGCGGACCGGTCGCAACATGGCGCCGTCGTGGCGCAGGGCGTTGATCGCCGGTGAATGTCGGCGCTGTTTCGACGCTGTCACCGCCCGAGACGATCGCGACGGGAGCGCGCCTTCACGAGAGCCGATGCGCAGCACCCGTGGAGGGTCGTCAGAACACGACCGCGGTCGCGATGGCGAGGTCACAGCAGAGGTCTTGGACGCTGTGCTGCGAGTTCAGCAAGTTGGAAGGCCAGTGGATTCGACATTCCGCTGTCTGGACATCATCGACGTCGTCCACTCGCACCCCGGTGAAGCGCCGTTGCTCTGCTCGCGACCGCACGATAGGCTAGGAGGAAGGAGGTCCGGTCCATTCACGGAGGCAGGCATGACGAGGTTCGTCCTGGCGTTCGCTGTCGTTTGCGCATCGCCGTACGGGAACTTTGCTCGGGCCCAGTTGCTGCTCCTTCGCTCCTTTTCCACCGAGTCGACAATTCCCCTGGGCCCGGACGGGATCGCGTATCACGCGGATACGGATCAGCTCTTCGCGGTGGACAGTACCAGCGGCAGTCTGTTCATGCTCACGGTCGACGGAGAGCTCCTCGAGTCGTTCGTCGATCCAGACGGCACGTTCTACGAGGGGCTGACAGTCCTCCCGGATGGAGACCTCCTGGTATCGGACGGCGGGAGAGGGATCATGACGGTCTTCACTCCGGACCTGGAGGAGTTGCCGATGCCGCTGGACATCAACCACATCAGCTCGTCCCCCAACGGGGTCGTCTCGGTCGCGCAGACCGACAGCCTGTTCATCACGGATGACAACGAGCTGCAGGTGTTCGAAGTGGATCTCGCCGGGACCTTGTTGGGGCAGTTCCCCACGACCGATATCGACCCTTCTTTCATCGAACCGGAGGGGATCGCCTTCGAGCCGGTCTCGGGCCACCTGCTGGTCGTCGATGACGATCAAGGAAAGCTCTACGAGCTCACGACGGACGGGCAATTCGTGCGTGACGTGGACCTGGTCGCACTCACCGGCTTCACCGACCCCGAAGGGCTCTCTTACCACTCACCGACCCGGACTCTCTTCGTCGCGTTCGACGGCGATCGACAGGTGGGCGTTTTTCGCTACTCGCCGGTCGCTGGCCAGTTCCGCCGCGGCGACTGCAACGACGACGGTGCGGTCGACATCACGGACGCCGTCAACGCTCTTGAATCGCTCTTCCTGGGCACGTTCGAGCCCGGCTGCGACGACGCCTGCGACTCGAACGACGACGGCGCCCTCGATATCGCGGATGTGATCGCCACCCTGGGAGCGCTTTTCCTCGGCAACTGGGTCATTCCGCTGCCTGGAATGACGGATTGTGGTGTCGACCCCGGCGCCGACGAGGTGGACTGTGCGGTGCCGCCGAAGAACTGTCCGCCGTAGTTTCCGACACCGGAACGCTGCCGAGCACGGGCCGGGTCCGTGACGCCGGCCGGGGCGCCATCAGGCGCTCGAGTGTCCTGACCGGGCGGGCAACGGACGAACTCGTGAGCTGCCGGATCGATCCGGATGTGGCGTGGCTCCAATTGATGCACCTTGCCCGGTAGCCCGGTGCTATCATCTCTGCCGGTTCCTGAAGAGAGGAGATCGATCATGTCGCGTTCAAGCCGCTTGCCTCTCGTCGTGTCCATCGCCGTGCTATCGCTCTTTCCGATCGAACCGGTCGGGGCACAGTCCGGCGAGAAGACCCCGGAAGCGCTGCCGGCGAAGAAGAGCCCTGCTGTCACACCGCAAGGTCGCATCGTCCAGTGGTGGTTTGCCCGTCACGCCGAGAAGATCGGCGAGATGTCGAAGGGGGATATCGATCTCCTGATGGTCGGCGATTCGATCACCCACAATTTCGAGAGCATCGGTGCCAAGGTCTGGAAGAAGTACTTCGAGCCCCGCAAGGCGATCAATCTGGGATTCGGTGGCGACCGTACACAACACGTCTTGTGGCGACTGGACCACTCCCCCAGGCTCAAGAAGGCGCCCAGAGGTGCGGTCGTGCTCATCGGTACGAACAACATCTGCTGGGGAAGTGACACGCCCAGGGTAGCGGCCGGTGGTGTTCGGGCGGTGGCGCGGAAGCTGAACGAGCTCTATCCCGAGATGAAGATCCTGGTTCTGGGTGTCTTCCCGAGAAGGCGCCAGCCGGACCATCCCCACCGCAAGGAGATCAACGAGCTCAACTCCTACCTCCCCGGTTTGCTCGAGGATCTCGAGAACGTGAAGTTTCTCGACATCGGCCCGAGATTCCTCGACAAGAAGGGGTTCCTGTCGAAGGAGATGATGCCCGACACGACGCACCCGAGTGAGAAGGGCCACGAGATCTGGGCCATGGCGATCGAGCCGGAACTGAAGCGGATCTTCGCGGACTGAGTCGACCGGAGACGCTCCCAGTCTCCCTGGCCCTGATCGAAGGCCGGAGAAGGACGTACGACACGCTCCCACCACACAGCTCACCCGGCGCGGACCCACCGCCTCCCGAGGTGAACCCCGGTTGTCCACGCCGCACCGCTACACGCAGACCACCCGGCGACTCGACCCTGGAACTCGTCCGCCGAGGACTCGAGGCGTGGTTCCATCGCCCGGGAGGAGACGAAAGGGAGGCTTCTGTTCGTGCGCTCGTCGCTCGCCATCGGGCCTGATCGTGCACGTGCCCGCTGATCAAGCCGTCACAGCCAAGCTCCCCGGTGTCCGCGCCCCGCCGGCGACACTATCCCCCGTCGTGAATACACAGACAGTTTCTCTCCCCGCCGGGCGGAAGATCCAATAGCATCCAGTCCAGACCTGCCACCTGCTCGGTGACCGGTAAACGGCTGCGACGGAACGCTCGGTGTCGTTCGGTCGGAATAGCCCTGATTCTGACAACTCTTGCCGGAAACACTCACATGACGCCCTCGCCGCGATTCTTCCTCGCCGCCGCTGTACTTTGCTTCGCATGCGTGAATCCACGAGCTTCTTCGCGGGCGCAAGAGGACCCCACGGACACGAGGTCGCGCTCGGGGTCACGTTCACTGGACCACTCGTCGAGTGAGCTCCGCGGCCTTGTCGAGCGTTACGTCGAGGACAAGGGCAACGTCGATCGGTTCTACAATGTGCCGATGTCCGACACGGACCGATCGCGAAAGGCTGCCTTCTTCAAGCACTGGCAGCAGCGCCTGCAAGATCTCGATTTCGACAATCTCGGACAGGACGGGCGAATCGACTACCTCCTCCTTCGAAGCGAGCTCAAGTATCGTCTTGGAAAGCTCGACCAGGAGGCGGAGCAAGACTCGCAAGTTGCCGATCTGCTTCCCTTCGCCGCGACCATCGTCGAGGTCGATGAGGCGCGCCGACTGCTGAAACCGCTGGATGCCCGAGCCGTCGCCGGACGTCTGAACGCCCTGGCCGGGCAAGTCGACAAGACGTACGAAGACGTCAAGAAGACCGCCGCGGACAGCTCCCCGGGCAAGATGTCATGGAGCCGGACGGCGGCCCAGCACGCCGCCGGTCGCGTTCGGGCACTCCAGCACACTCTGCGTCGCTGGTACTCCTTCTACTCCGGCTACGACCCGCTCTTCACCTGGTGGCTGAAACGGCCCTACGAGGATCTGAACGCCGGGCTCGGAAGATACGAGAGCTTTCTGTCGAATCAGCTCGCCGGAAAACAAAACGATCGCGACAAGATCGTCGGAGCCCCGATCGGGCGAGAGGCGCTGCTCGCGGATCTGGCACACG
>CAYMLL010000065.1:19268-28411 GCA_964390645.1 uncultured Planctomycetia bacterium
AGCTCGTCGCCATCGCCGAACGCGAGTTCGCGTGGTGTGACCGGGAGATGGCGAAAGCGGCGAAAGAGCTCGGCTTCGGCGATGACTGGCGCAAGGCGCAGGAGCACGTGAAGAGTCTCCACGTCGATCCCGGCGAACAGCCGAAGCTGATCGCCGAGCTCGCCACGGAGGCGGTCGACTTCCTCGAGGCACGCCGCCTCGTGACCATTCCGGAGCTGTGCAAGGAAACCTGGCGCATGCGGATGATGTCGGCAGCGCGCCAGAGGGTGAATCCCTACTTCACCGGTGGGGAGGTCATCAGCGTCTCCTATCCGACCGCGGAGATGTCGCACGAGGACAAGCTGATGAGCATGCGTGGCAACAACATTCACTTCTCGCGGGCCACCGTGCACCATGAGCTCATCCCCGGCCACCACCTCCAGGGCTTCATGACCTCGAGGTACCGCCGGCACCGCAGCCTCTTCCGGACACCCTTCTGGACCGAGGGGTGGGCGCTCTACTGGGAGATGTTGCTCTGGGACCTCGACTTTCCTCGCTCCGCCGAGGACCGCGTCGGCATGCTGTTCTGGAGAAAGCACCGCTGTGCCCGGATCATCTTCTCTCTCGGGTTCCACCTCGGGACCATGACTCCGCAGGAAGCCACGGACTTCCTCGTGCGACGCGTCGGCCACGAGCGTCGCAACGCGACGGCCGAGGTTCGACGTTCGGTGCAGGGCGGATACTCGCCGCTCTACCAGTCCGCTTACATGCTCGGCGGTCTGCAGATTCGCTCCCTGCACCGGACTCTGGTCGGTTCGGGAACGATGACCGATGTTGCCTTCCACGACGCCGTCCTGCGACAGAACGCGATACCGATCGAGATGATCCGGGCTCACCTGACGAAGCAGGAGCTCACGCGCGACTTCGAGTCGAGCTGGAGGTTCGCGGACCGGTGAAGGCCCGCGTCCGCCGGGTGAATCGCCCCCGGCGGAAGGCGACCCCGGCTCCTCGGTGCGTCATGGCAGACCAAGAAGGTGAGCGATCGAGAACCCGTGCACCCGAACGCGGACAGCGACCGAGCCCCTCTCGGCAGGCGCGCCCCGGGCGACCCGACGGCTCTTTCGCAGCGAGCACCGGTTCACCATCTCGAACGCTCCACGTGACCTCACGACGGGGCCGCGAGGGAGCGTACCGGGAGTGTTCATCACGAGCCCTTGACGGGGCGAAGATTCTTCACGGGGCGAAAACCGATCGTCTTGAAGCTGCGCATCGGGTGGGCGAAGTTGCGGGCCGCGGACCGGCAGAACTTCGCGAAGCGAGCCCAGGTGCCGCCCCGGACGACCCGGAGCCCGGTGGGCTTGCTGTAGACCGGATCCACCCCGGAAGCATTCGCGGAGGCATAGAAGCCGAAGTTGTAGAAATCCTTACACCACTCCCCGACGTTTCCGTGCATGTCGTGAAGACCGAAGCCGTTCGCCGGCAGCGTCCCCACCTCCACGGTTCCCTGTCGGTCGAGTCCCGGTGGCGCGCCGTCGTAGTACGGGTAGTCCCCGTCGTAGTTGACCTCCTCGGGTGTCACGGTGCCCCCGAAGCTGAACGGCGTGCTCGTCCCCGCCCGACACGCGTACTCCCACTGCGCCTCCGTCGGGAGGTCCAGCCTCACGTGCCCGCAGAATGTGTTGCAGTCCTTCCACGAGACCTCCGCGACGGGTTTATTGCTAAAACCCCCGGGAAGCAGCCCGAGCTTGTCGGTTTCGGGGGGCAGATCCCCGCCTTCTTTTCTCGCCTGATCCACCTTCTTGTTGTAGTTCTCCAGGTCTTGAGTGACCACCGCACTCCACTTCGCCTGCTTCACCTCGTACTTGGCGATCAGGAAGGGGCCCACCGTGACCGTGTGGACGGGACCTTCGTCGCCGGCGCGCCCCGCCTCCGACGGCGGGCTCCCCATCTGGAAGGTTCCACCCGGTAGCTTCACGAAGACAATTTTGCTCTTCTTGTGCTCGTACTCGGGGTAGCCCTGCTCGTTCGTCTCCTTGAAGGTGAAGCCGGAGATCGGGGCCCCGGAATCGCTGCTGCTCTCCTGGCTCGGCGCGGGAGCCGACGCCGTCGAACCAGGTGTCGAGCCTGACGAAGACTCCGGATTCGAATCGCAGCCCGCGAGTGGAAGCACTGCCAGAATGAGAGCGAGCAGGCAGCCCCATTTCGGGTCGAATCGTGGCGATCGAGGTTCCATGAAACGGTCCTGCGTACGGAGAGTCGGCGATCCCATCCAGAATACCACCTCGTCACGCACGGAGCGACGCGACACGGGTGCGACGAACCCGCACGGTGCTCTTCGGGGTCACGGGATGTTCGGGGCCACGGGCCGGAGGCCCGGAGAACACCCTCGCGACGCTTCGCGGGCACGACCCGGGGCCGGGGTAGCGGCCGGTTTTCCGGAATCACTCCGGCGGACGGGTTGCACCGGCAGGTCGTCGAGGTGAAGAACGACGGGCCCAGTCCTCCAGCGTTGCGGGAACGACCGCGTCACCGCGCGCGTGGCGTTCAGGAACGGGCCCGGTGTCTTCGAACGGCGAGCTTTCTCGGCCCTGCGGTGTCCGCGAGGTACCGGCCGGATACTCTCGCGAGCGCGTGCAGCTCCATCCGTTCGGACTCATCCGCCGACGGCGATCGCGCCGAGGACCCTGAACACGAAGCTCTCCAGGCCAGCGGCACGCCACGGACGCGTCTCAGGGTTTGCCGATGCAGCAGATCATCTCCCGCCGTTTCCCGTCGCGCCGCTCGGCGAATCGCAGGTAGACGCGGCTGTCGCAGATGGCGGGAGTGGCGAAGACCTCCCCGTGGATCTCGTTCGTGGCGACGAGCTCGAACCCCGTCGGCGAGGCCTTGAACACGAAGGACTTGCCCCGCTCATTGGTCGCGAAGATGTGACCGGCAGCGAGGATGGGCGACGATGTGAACGTGCCTCCGAGTCGTCCCTTCCACTGGTTCTTGCCCGTCGAGCTGTTCCAGCACGTGGCGACACCGGCGTCGGTCACCCCGTAGAGGTATCCGTCCGCGACGATCATCGACGGCACGTACACCCGCACACCGTTCGTCCACACCACCTCGCCGGAGCCGTCCGCGCGCACGGCCGAGACGTGATTCCTCGGATAGCCGCCGCTGGTGAAGATCAGCTTGCCGTCGGTGACGGTGGTCGTCACACACTCGGTCGTCGCGCCCTCGATCTCCCAGAGCTTCTTGCCGGTGAGCGGATCGAAGCTCGAGACCAGGTCGCAACCCGAGAGGAGGAGCTGCTCACGCCCCGCGACGCGCATCACGACCGGCGACGGATAGTTCGGCTTCTTCGGACGGTCCACCCTCCACACCACGTCGCCCGAGTCACGCTTCAGCGCGCAAACGGCACCGCCCCCCTTGTTGTCGGCGCTGACCAGGATGAGAGACTTGTAGATGAAGGGCGAAGAGCCGTATCCCTGATGAACCACGTAGTCCGAGATCTTCCTCTGCCAGAGCTTCTTTCCGGATCGACTCAACGCGGTGGTGTAGATGGCGTTCTTGTTGAGGAGGTTGACGAAGAAGCGTTCGCCGTCGCACGCCGGGGTCGTCGACGCCTGGGTCGCTTTCTGGTTGCCACCCTTGAAGACGCCACCGGTGTGAACATCCGTCTTCCACACGAGCTCGCCGGAGTCGCGGTCGTAGCAGAGCATCGTCTGCACGTCGCGCTTCAGGTCCGCCGTCACCAGCACCACCTGCTTGCCTACGACGATGGGCGATCCGTGACCGCGACCGGGCACCGGGCTCTTCCAGAGGATGTTCTTCGAGGCGCTCCACTCGTGCGGAGGCTTCTGACGGTCACTCGCGATCCCGTTGTGGTTCGGACCGCGCCACCAGGGCCAGTCCGTCTCGGTCGAGAGCGCGGCCCGCGAGCGGACCGCGACTGACTTCGGCTTCTCGGACGGAGCGCCGGACACGACGGGAAGGCTCTCGTCGTCGCTCCAGCCGATCCAGCCGTCACTGTAGAGCGACGTGTTCTCGATGCCGATGACCCGCGCGTACGTGAGCACTTCAGCAGCGCGCCATCCCCCGCCGCACATGAGAGAAAGATGCTTCTTCATGCCGATCCCGGACCTCCTCCAGAGGGCCAGAATCTCGTCGGCGTTCCGCATCGTGTTGTCGATGTTTCGATAGGGTGTCAGCGAGTTCGCTCCGGTAAAACCGGCCTGTCCGTACGTGGAGCCGGGGATTCGGCCCTTGTGGGAGTGGTACTCGTAACCGGAAGTCTCGCCGATGAACTCCGCCCAGGTGCGCGTGTCGACGAGGACGAACTCGCCGGGATTGCGAAGTCCGGCGGTCACTCGCGTGGCATCATCGATGAGCGCCGGACGCACCGGGATCCTGGCGCCGAAGGACGGCGCTCCCGGCGGCGCAACGCTCCTCGTCTCGACCGGGTACCCGGCGGCCTTCCAGGCCGCGAACCCGCCGTTGAGGACACGAGCATCGCGGACGCCCATGTACTGCAGCACGACCGACAGCCGGTAGGAGGCGGTCGGGTCCTCGCCGGAGATGATGACCGTGTCGTCCACCTGAAAACCGTACTTCGCCGCGAACCGACTCAGCACGTCGGGGTCGCCGAGCTTCCATCGCGGCGGCGGCTCGAAGTGGTCCGTGTTGACGTGAAAGCTCCTCGGAACATGTCCCTTCGCGTACGACGCCCCCTCGTTACCCCAGCTGACCTCGACGAACTTCACGCGTTTCGCGTCTTCGAACGTCTCCGGCGAGCGCCCGTCCAGAAGCAGCTTCACGATCGGAGCGGGCACCAGCAGCCGGAAGTTCTCGTACCGAGTCAACGCGCGGCGTTCGTCTTCGGCCCAATCTCTGATGTCGTAAGAATAGAGCTGCCGGAAGCCCGCCTCACGCAGGTAGGAGGCGACACGACGACGGTCTGCCTTCTTGGTGCTGTACAGCACCACGTGCTTCTCGGCTTCGATCCCCTTGGTGCGCAGCGCGGCCTGCAGTCTCCGGGTCCGGTCCTCCGCGTCGACGTCCAGCCAGCCGGCAGGGAAGTCCACCGCTCCGGGCAGGTGGCCACCGCGCCGGACTCCATCCAGGGCCCAACCGTTGTAGGCGTCCGTCGCTCTCGTATCGACCAGGATCCAGTCCTCGTCGTTGATGACCTTCAACAGGTCGTCGGTCGAGAGGCTCCTTTCGCCTGCCGGGCTGTCCACTGCCGGCAGATGATCGCCCGCAGATATCAGCACGGCCATCGCCAGGCCGACCATCGTGAAGTGCCTCGGGATGCTGTATGGCATGTGACCGCTATCCTGTTGACCCGGAGGCGCCGCGCGACGTGACCCGTTCGCGGGCGCTCTTCCTGCTCTCGGTGTGCTTCGCAGTTCAAGTGTTGCCGAACCGGCGAGCTGTTGAAACCGTCAATTCTGCCGGAAACCGACCGTATCGTCCGGGCTCCTCCTCAACGGAAGCGGTGATGCCGGAGTCTCGCAAGCCCCCGCGTCGCCCGTGTCCTGACGTCTCCACCCCGGACCCGGTGACTCCACGCCGCATCCGACGCGCGTTCTCGATGGTCTGTCCGACCGAGTCTCACCGTTTCCCGGGAGCCTGCTGTACCGGCCGGGCCGACGCCAACGCGCCGCGCCGCGCCGCGCCGCGCCGCGACATCACGGCAACGACGTGGAGGGACGAAACCCGAGGTCGTTGACGTGGGACGGCCGTGGATAGCTGAAGCGGCAGGCCGAGCGGCAGCCCCGGGCGTCGTCACGCCGGCTGCCGCCCCGGCGAACCCGGAGGGGAACAGGAGACCGGCTCGAGTCTCGCCGTCGCCCACCGGACTGGTCTGCCTCGATCGACCCGCCGGGGAGCGCTCCGGAGTTTCTGCACACCTGCCTGCCTCGGGAAGGCGTCGTCGAGCTCCCGGCAGCCCCTTCGGGGAGCAGCCCGGTGGCGAACCCCGGACTAGGTCCGTTCAAGAAGACGCTTCGCCTCCGCTGCTTCCCCGGTGGCTCGCAAGCTCTCCGCAAGACGCTCCAGCGGCGCCCGGCTCTGCGGGTCCGCCTCGTGGAGCTTGCGGAACAGCTCGACGGCTCGAACGTGCTCGCCGGCGCGCTGCAGGACCCGCCCCTCGAAGTACGCCACTCGCCTCGAGGCGCTCGGCCCCGTCGCCACCTTGCGGAACGCCTCGAGCCGTTTCTCGTCTTGCGGTCCGTCCACTGCGGGCTCCGCCTCGACAGTCGCCTCGAGAACGAAGTCGCTGCTCTCGTTCAAGGAGCTGTTGAGACCCTGGAGGGCCACGACGTTCCTCCCCGATCGCAGACGATCCGCAGGCACGCTGAAACGGTGCTCCGCCAGTGGCTCGGTCGCGACCGCCGTGGCCACGGCGTCGTGGGCCAACCGGGAGCCCTTCTCGCCGGCATGGACGCGACCGACTTCCCGTCCGTTGACCCAGACGACAACGCCATCGTCGACCTGCACCACGAGACGTACGACCTCGAAGCGCGACGGATCGGAGACATCGAAGGTGCTGCGAAGGTAGAGCGTCGTGTAGGAGCCCTTCATGTCGCCGAGCTCGGTGTCCAGTCCGGGATCGCCATATCCGAAGCGACCGCTTCCGGTATTCCACGAAGTGTCGTCGAACCCCGCCTCGGTCCAGTCGTTCCCTTCCGACGGCTCTTGCACACCACGCAGAAAACGCCACCTGGAGTCGCCTCCGAGTATCGTCGCCGTCTCCGCGAGCCGCGCGTCGATGGACGCGTAGCTCAGCAGATCCGGCGCGGCCCGCCGGTTGATCTCGGCGATCAGCTCCTGCACCCGAGGCGCCGCTTCCGGTCCGGGCCCGGCCCGCTCGCAGAGAGCGAGCGCCGTCTCGAGCCGGCGAGCGTCGATCTCCACCCGGACGTCCGCGAAGAGGCGAAGCAGCTCGACGTCGCGGTCCGAGTCTCCGACCTCGGCCGCCAGACGACGCAGATAGAATCGAGCGCGGTCGATATCCTTGGCGGCGCCTTCGGTCAGGAGCGGCGTGATCAGAGCTGCAAGAAGGCCCCGCGTCTCAGCGCAGCTCTTCTGCAGAGCCAGGGCCTGACGAAGCTCCTCGAACGCGAGATCCTCCCGCTCCAGTCGCAGCAGGAGGCTCCCCAGGCGCTCGTGAAGACGATGATCGTCGGCCTGAATCTGCAGTGCCAGGCGGAAGTGCTCGGCGGCCTCCTCGAGCTTCGACTCCTTTTCGAGCGCGATACCACGCTCCAGGTAGTGTTTCCTCAGTCGCGCCGGATCCTTCGACAGCTCGATCTCCTCGTCGCGTCCGCTGGAGGCCGCGACGACGGGAACGAGGCCCGGCCACCGTGTCTCCAGACGTGTGCGCAGCAGAGCTTCGAGCCGTCGGCGCCAGAGAAACTCGAGAAGCCCGGCACCGAGTTCCCGAGGCTCCCGAACCCCACGCTTCTCGATCAGCGTGCGAAAATCTCGCAGCTCCGGGGCGAGACCGTCGGCGCCCGCCGCGCGAAGAGCCTCCTTCACGTCGGCCTCCGTCACGTCCTTCACTCTGCTGCCGAGATCGTCGAGGAAAGCGGGAAGGACCATCGTGACGAGGTCCAGCTCGCGTCGAAAACCGTCGACGGTCAAGAGCGCCAGAGCACGCTCCGCGAAGCGGCGCGCGAGGTCGTCCTGACTCGCGAGTCCCGCAGCCTCGGCGACGACCCAGTGACCGACGGGACCGACCTCGGGCGAGTTCAGCAGACGCACGACCTCCCGATCAGTGAAGCGGCTCTGTCCGCTCCTCAGGCAGACGGCCTCGACGAGGAGAGTCCGGGGCCACGAGTCGAGCGGCAGGTGCGGCGAGAGCATCGTCGCAGCGAACTGGCCGAAGAACGCGAGAGGATTGCGCGTCCAGACGTCGATCCACTCCCTCTTCACCGGAATTTGAAACGACTCTCCCGACGCGCTCTCGTTCGTTCGCCAGACCTCGAGATCGGTGACCGCGTCCAGCGCACGGACGACGTAGCCGTCGTCGCGAAGGAACAGCTCGGACAGACGGGCAAATGCGAACCCGGACGGCTCGTCTCCGGTGGCGAAACCCGCGGTGAGCAGCGGCACGAACTTCGACAGGCTGCGAGCGACCAGCTCGGAGAAGCGGATCTCGCCGGGTGGAGCGTCCGGTGGTGAATCGCCGTCGGCCCCTCGCGCTGCGCGCACCAGCCGATCGAGCGCTCCCGCCCGCGTGCGCACTGACACGTGCGCGCCGTCCGACTCGAGCTCGGTCGCGAACCGCACGATTCCCGTGTCGACGTCCGCGGCTCCCAGCGGGATTTCCCGACCCGTGGATTCCACGACGTAGATCAGCTTCAGCCGCTTGCCCTCCCGTTCCCAGCGGAGGCTCCTCTCGATCAAGGCCGTCAGCCCGAGCGGCGAGAGGATCCGGCTCAGTCGAATCGCCGCCTTCTGCCCGATACGCGCGCCGAAGCCGGTCCGAAGGCTCCACGTGTTCTCGTCGTCGGGCCCTCCGGGCTCCAGAACAGCGTTGTGAGGGATTTCCACGTCCTGGCGAAGGCGGCTTCGGAGCCCCATCGCGGGAACCGCGACGAGGGCCTCCTTGCCTCGCGCGACGAAGATGAGGCCAAGCCGGGACTCTCCCTTTCGCGTCATGCGGACCCGGAAGCCGAATCCATCACGGCCGAGAACGGCTTCGATCTCGACGGCTTCTTGCGCGGGCCGATCCCCGGCCGGTGCTTCGTTCTCGCTGGAGTAGTTGACCGCCAGATCCTCGGTCCAGGCCTCGGGACTCGCCAACCACTCGATGCTCTTCTCGAGCGTCGAGCGAATCTCCGCCGGTGGACGGGACAGCGGCGGGGCGAACGCGGCCTGAACGAGGAAAACCTCCAGGTCGATCACCCCTTCCCGGCCCCCCGGTAGCTCTCTCGTACGCACCTCGTGGTATCTCCCGAGCGCCTGGAGCCGCGACCCGATGCGCGCGCCGATCCTGGCATCGGCGATCTGGTCCTGGTGCAGTCCCAGCCGCTCCCGGAGCTCCGCGGGGTCGTCGGAATGCCGGCCGAGGAACGTGACGTCGCCGAGCCGGAACGCCGCCCCCTCGTTCAGAACCCGCACGTCGAGGCTCGCGGTCCCGTCCGGATGCCGGACGACGGCCACGTCGACCT
>CAYMLL010000066.1:0-5237 GCA_964390645.1 uncultured Planctomycetia bacterium
CACGCTGCCGAGGGGCTGGACATGCCGCAGACGCGGCAGCACCACGGTCGGCCCGGTGACGAGCGGCAGCGCACCGAAGATAATCGACCGCCTGGCGTCGAGGGCGAGGATCCAGTACGCCGCGGCGCCGACCAGCACCCAGGTCGCGAACCCGCCCGGAACGATCAGGTTGCGGCACCGTGCGCCCGACCTCCTGGAGCCCGGAGACCCCGAGCGTCCCCCCCTCGAAGAGGATGACCGCTACGGCCACCGACGTCAGCGGCAGAAGGCTGTCGCCCAGCAGTTCCCGCGGCTCGATGAAGCCGGTGATCGGGCCCGCGAGGAAGCCGAGGATCAGGAGCAGCAGGATCGACGGCAACCTCAGACGCCACGCAAGCCACTGCCCGCCGATACCGAACCCGACGATGCCCGTGACGCTCTTCAGGAGTTCGTGGCCGGGGTCCTGCACCGGGTTCTCCACAGGGGACGAGGGTTCCGGACTGTCGCCAAAGGCACGCAGGATCGCACGTCGATTCGCCGCGTCCTCGGCCCGGCCTGGCGAATCGCCCGGCGGATCGCCGGGGCGTGGTTTTCCGGGTGCATCACGTCCCCCGGCACCGGATAATCGCTTCCGGGACTGGAAAATCGCTCCTCGCTGCGGCGGCGGACGGCGACTGACGACGAGGAGACCGACAGGGATCTCGAGGATGAGACCTGGCAGCGAGCGACCCAATCGACGCCTGCCGAGCCTGCTGGCAGTGGTCACGCTGACCGCGTCGGTGACGCACGCACGCGCCCAGTTCCGCGAGCCGACCCCGGTCCCGACGGACGGCGCGGCAAGCGCCGGTTCCTTCGTGCTCGGCGCCGATCCCTTCGACAACGTCCACGTTGCCTGGGTCGAGAACGAGACCATCCGGCTGCACTCGTTCCTTCCCGGCGACCGGCACCTGTCCTCGGTCGTCGCCACGAACGCCGCTGAGCCCGACCTGGCGTTCTTCCCGGGCGGGCTCGCGATCGCGTATGCGCACGCCGAGGTCACGGACGACGGCGACGAGCCGGGTCGCCCGATGGAGGTCGACGGGCTCCAGCGACGCATCTGCGTATCCTCGAGGGTCGGATCGACGATGAACGACCCGGTGGTCGTGACGCCGGACCCGTCGGTGTGTCGCCACCCGCGCGTCGCGCTCGACTCTCGCGGTCGCCCCACCGTCGTCTGGGAACTCGACGGTGAGAACGGCGAGCCACGAATTCTCGTCGACGGCCCGGACTTCGGACGCGTGCCCCTGGGTGCGGGGACGCGACCGAGCGTCGGCGTCGACCGCAACGACCGCGTCCACGTCGCGTTCCTTCGCGCCGGCACAATCCACTACACGACGGACCGGGGCCGACTCGAGCGCGGCGAGTTCCGGCCGGCCGAGCCGATCGCGCCCGGGGTCCGAACCCCGCACGGCGCCCCGCAAATCGGACTGCTCGGGGGTGACCTCGTCTACCTGGGATTCGACAGCGCGGGCTCGATTTACCTCACCGACAACCGCGGCGGCAGCTTCTCGACGCCGCGCATCCTCGACCACGGTGGCGCGACGTCGCTCGACCTCGACGTCACTGCCGGTGGTCTCATCGCGATGGCGTGGGCGAAGAACGGCGACATTCACCATGTCCTCGGCAACCGCGTATTCCTCCTCGAGCCGAGCGTCGTACTCAGCAGCGACGAGGTCGACGACGATCCGCAGATCTCCTCGGACGGCTTCGCCAACGTCCACGTCGCCTTCCGACGCGACGGCCGGATCTTCCTGACCACCGACGCGGGACCGCCGATCGCCCGCTTCGGCGCGGAACCGGTGCTGGGGGAGGCACCGCTCAACGTCCGGTTCACCGACGAGAGCCTCGGAGACGTCAACGGCCGACACTGGGACTTCGGCGACGGCACGACCAGCACCGCACCGAACCCCGGCCACGTCTACGACAGCCCCGGAGAGTACGTCGCCTCGCTGCGCGTCCACGGACCCGGCGGTGCGAGTCGTCTGGAGGCGCAGGCAACCGTCGTCGTCACCGACCCGTCGAACGAGATGTGGATCTCCGACGTGCGCGCCTTCGTCGGGCAGGACAACGTCTACGTCCCGGTCCTGGCAACACACGACGAGCCGGCGCAAGGCTTCCAGGTCGCCGCGACCTTCGACCCGACCGTCATCCAGGTTCGCGAGCTCGAGTTCTCGGACACGAACCTGCACGGCCTGAGTCCCGAGGTCGCCGAGTTTCAGGTCTCGCACGATCCCGCCGACCCGTACATCATCGCCGGCGTGCTCTTCGACTTCGAGCCACCCTTCGACCATCGCCACCTCGAACGAGGCGTCGCACAGCGTCTCGTCAACATCGTCATCGACGTACGCCCCGGCGCCGATCCGCAGGGCGAGTCGCGAATTTCGCTCGTCAACAACCTCGGCCAGCCACCGTTCAACAACGTGCTCACGGTCGACTCCCAGTCGGTGCTACCGAGTCTCGGTCGCGCGGGAACGGTCCATTTCGAGCCACTCGAGCAGCCCTTCCCGCGCTTCTTCATCCGCGGCGACTCCGACGGAAACGGCGCGGTCAACCTCTCGGACGCGGTCGCGGTGCTGAACTACCTCTTCGTCACGGGAGTCGCGCCGGATTGCCTCGACGCCGCCGATGCTGCTGACAACGGTCGCGTCGACATCTCCGACGCGGCCTTCCTCCTCAACTTCCTGTTCCGGCGCGGAAGCTACCCACTACCGCCCTACCCGTTGCCCGGGCTCGACCCGACCGAGGACGACCAGGACGACTGCGAGCCGGGCAGGGGTTAGATCGCGGTCACCCCGAGCCCTCCTCGCCCGCGGAAGACGTTCGGATCACCCGAGGAAGATACCCGTCCGTCAGATCGCGATGCGCCCCCGCTTCTCGCCGCCGAGGCGAGCGAAGAGATCGCGGCGGGTTTTCTCGGTACGCTCGAGCTTGCGATGCAGCGTGTCTCGCTTCTTCCTCATGTCGGCGAGCCGTTTGCGGCTGTCGGTGATGGTGCCCTCGACGACGTCGAGGGTCCGTCCGAGACGCCCGTCGAGGAAGATGTCCTCGAAGAGAGCGTCGAGGAAGCTGGTGAGGATCGGCTCGAACTTGTCGATCTCGAACTTCAGGTTGACGACGCAGACAAGCTCCTTCTGGGCGAGCTTCAGGTTACGATTGGAGCCGTCGATCATCTCCTTGGCCCGCCCGATCTGGGAGTGGCGAAAGATGTTGCCGACGAAGCCGCTCTCTACCCAGTTCTCGATGTCGAAGCTGCTCTTCGCGGTGACCAGGAAGTTGCGGGCGCTCTCGATGTAGTCGACGTTGTGCTGCAGGAAGTGCAGCGACTCCTCGACGTTGATCGCGTCCTCGGTCAGCGAGTTCCACAGACCCTCGATCTTCTTGAAGTCATCGCTGAGCTTGCGCACTCGGGAGGAATGAACCGGCGCGACCTTGCGCAGCGCCTGGCGCTTCTCCTCCTGGAGGACGTCCCGCTTGCGGGTAAAATCGTTGAAGGCCTGGAACTTCGCCGCGATGTCCTCCTTCTCACGAGCCAGGATCTCGCGCTCCTCGCGCACCATCTCGACGACGCCTGCGGCGATGAAGTCGTCCTTCGCCCGGTGAAAGAAGGTCCCCGGCTCCTGGTTGCGCTGGCGCTCGGCGGCGACCTGGCTACCGATCTTCTCGTACGGCAGCTCGACGAGTCCGGCATCGAAGCCCTCGTACAGCTTGACGAAGCGGGCCAGCACCTCGAGATCCGCCTCGAGAAACGCCACCTGACGACGCAGGCGACGCTCCTTCTCGAGCTTGATCTCGCAGTAGCCCATCTCCTTCTCGATCTTCTCCAGTTTGCGGACCATGCGACTCCTCCCGGCCAGGTCCCCACCGGCTCGCGCTCTCCCATGGAAGCGACAAGCCCGCGCTCCTGACTCTGAACTTGCTTGTTCCAGCGATCGCTTCACCGTCCCCGAAGCCTCACCGCCTCCGAAGCCTCACCGCCTCCGAAGAACGGCAGACGACTCGGCAACGGTCGCGCCGCCATCCCGGTGGGATTCGTCCCGAAATCCTCGGGTCCGTCCCTCGATGACCACGACCCGAAGTCGAGTTTCTCGCGCGGAAGAGTCGCACCGACACGACCAGCGGGCAAGACACTCCCCGGCCGGGATCACCTCGCCTCGAGCCACCCGTGCCAGGATCCTCGAGGACCTCTCGGGTAGCCCTGCGTCGACATCCGCGACAGCCTTCCTTGCGACCGACTACAAGTCTACTGCCTCGCCTCGGGCCTCGCAGAGAATTCGGCCGACGTTAGGGTGACGCCCCGAGATTATCTGCAAGTCAATCCAGGAAGGTCACTTGCAGTTTCATTCGGACGCCATGTCGAGGTGCGGCTACAATTACTTACACGAAACCGGGTATTTGTACGGGGGGTCGAGGTGACGCGCCCGCACCTCGTGTCGATCCCTCGAGACGCTCGAACGACGCGGGTCATTCGAAGAGAATCCTCGCAGTCGGCAATCCGCGGCCGCCCCTGGTCTCCCGGAGCCTTCCACACCCGTGACCGTCCTCATCGCAGCCCTGCTGTCGACGCCCTGCCTCGCCGTCGCGCTCGCGGCGCAGTCGAGCCCCGACCCGGGGGATGACCCGAAGGTCTCGACGCCAACGTCACCTTCGACGTCCCCCTCACCCTCGACGTCGCCCTCACCCTCGACGCTGCCGTGGAAGCTGGGACGCAGCTACAAGTACGTCTGGCTGCGCAAGAAGGAGAAGATCGGCGAAACGACCTTCCGCTGGCGACGGGACACCCGCGACGGGGCCCAGCGACCTGACGCCCCGGGTGATGCCGGGAATCACGCCGGGTACGTTCTGTCCTCGCGCCGGCGTCTCGAGACCGACGGCAAGGTCGAGGAGTCCGAAGGCACCTTGCGACTGCTCGCGAACGGCCGTCCCCTGGTGTTTCGCGAGGAGACGTCGTACCGCATGGCGGCGACCGGGAACTTCCGAGGACGCCAGGAGCTGAAGGTCAGCTTCCAGAGCGCGAAGGCGACGGTCAGCTACGTCACCAACCGTAACTTCGAGGACCCGTCGAGTCACTCCGTACCGCTGGCGAAAAAGGGCCCCACCTACCTCTTCTCGACCTACGGTATCGAGCAGTGGAACCTCTTCACGCTCGACCTCGCTCGGGCGAAGACCACGACGATCGAGGTCGTCTACCCCGAGTTCGCCCGGCGGCTACGGCTCGAGCT
>CAYMLL010000066.1:5247-6646 GCA_964390645.1 uncultured Planctomycetia bacterium
GTGGGGCTAAGACCACGAGCCGGGTGGTGGTCTCCCCCGTGTGCCCCGGGGGGCTCGGGCGCGCGCGCCCCCCGGCCAGGGGCACCGAGCGCCTGGACATCGGTGACCGCCACCTCAACACGACGCGCTACGACTTCCGCGTCAAGCAGTGGAAGTGGAGCGGCAGCATCTGGATCGACGCCAGAGGGCGCATGCTGCGCTACAAGTCGGCCGACCTCTCCCTGCAGCTGACCGCGGTCCCGGAGTGACGGCCCCCCAGGGGCGGTCGATCCGGCACCGCAGTGATCAGCCCCCACCCGACCTCCGCGCTGCCCGAAGCCCGACGGCGTTTCCCGAAACCCGACGGTATCTCCGGAAGCCCCGAGGCGAGCTTCACGGCGTCCGTCCCCGAGCGGGGCTCGGCGCACGAAAACGCTCGATCTCGCGTGCGGAGCACATCTTCGACGCGAGTTAATCCACCTCGAGGTCGGTGAAGCGCTCCAGACTTTCGAACTGCTCGTCAACGACGCGGCGCAGCAGCATCAGGTCGTTCTCCCCCCGCTCGTCGAAGTAGAAGTCGTTGGTGTGCGCCGGCAGCCCGAACTGCGGATAGACGACGAAGAGCGAGTAAACGCGGCTCATCTGCAGAATCGCGCCGAGCAGCTGCTCGGCACGGTCGAAGGCCTCGCGGTACTTGCCCGTGCCCCGCCGACGATGCTGCTCGAGGTAGCCCGCAAGCGCGGGCCGCCATCGATCGTCGAGGAAGGCGCGCCACTCCTTCACGTCGAGGAGCCCCTCGTCATCGATGAGGCTCTCGTGGAACCAACCTGCGAGCGCCTCGCGCCGTGCCGCCAGCAGCGAGGGATCCCAGCCTTTCCCGAGAGTCTTGACCTCGGTGACACGCGACTCGAGCCCGTCGTGAAAGCGGTGCGCCTGCGCGAGCAGGCCGCGAAAGTAGCTCTCGGTCTCCCGGTCCTCCTCGCTGCTGTCGAGCTCCTCGCCGAGAAAGACCTCGCGCGTCACCACGACCTCGCCGAGCTCGCGGTAGTCGATGTCCGGATGCAGCTTCGACCACGACAGCACGACATCCGGGTCCTCGAGAACCGAATTAAAGCTGGCGCCGACCTCGAACTCGCCGGAATAGGTGCGCACCTCGGGTGGGACGATAACCACTCCCCGCCAGCGGCCCCCCGCGACCACGGCCGCGTCGAGACCGGCAGCGACCGGGTAGGAGTCGAACTTCAGGCTCGAGAAGATGTTCGCGAGGTCAGGGAGATTCGTGCGCCCGCTGAAGTGGGCGCGTCCACCGAGCCCCCAGTCCTCCCAGAGGATCGCGTCGTGGAGGATGACGTAGCCGTCGGCTCCGCGGGGGGGCCCCCGGGGGGCCCCCCCCCCCGGGCCCCCCCGGGCCGGGGTCGCC
>CAYMLL010000066.1:6656-13223 GCA_964390645.1 uncultured Planctomycetia bacterium
CCCCCCCGCCCCCCCCGAGGGCCGCGGGGGGGCGGGGGCCGCCGCCGCCGCCCCCGCGGGGCGCCGGCGGGGGCGCCGCCGACCCGGCGCCACGAGGCACGTAGATCGACCAGCGAATCCGCTGTGGCCGGGGTGGCACGTACCCGGCGTACAGGAGTCCCGAACCGTCCTGCGCGGACCCGGGATCCAGGTCGCCGGTGACCGCGCCCTCGAAACGCAGAATCTCCCGCTCGGACTCGCCGTCCCTGACGACGACGCCGACGGTTCCGGCCCGTGGGCGCAGAGCAGCCGCCAGGCGAAAGCGCCCCGCTTCGTCCACCGGTACGGTCTCCCCGCCGAGACGCACCTGGACACCGGTCAAGGGCCCCCCGTCCGCGTTGAAGATCCGGCCGGTGATCGGAACGGCGCGCCGCTGCACCGGCCGGGGCTCCGACTCCTCCTCGAAGACCATCGGCGCAGGCTCGGCGATGTCATGGATCATCTTCACCTTCACCCTCTGGCGTCCGACGCCCAGATCGTCGGCCAGGTAGTAGATGAAGATGCCGAACGGGATCAGCAGAGCCACGAGCGCGTAACCGAGCGTCCGTCGAGTCTTGTTCTTGCTCAAGCGCAGCACTCCGTCCACCCGGGCGGCCCTTCCGGGGCGGCCCTTCCGAGTCAGCCCGTCCTGAACGCTCATGCTACCACCGCAACGGCGCGTCAGGAAAGCGGTCGGCGCCCTCCCGGAAGAGGACGATCTCGAGCCCCTCCGCGTTGCGCGGGATTCCGCCGCGAGGACGACCGGCGTACAATGCCGTCCTGGTCTGCGGCGCCCGGTCTGCCCGCTTTGTCGTCACCGAGCCCAGCAGAATGCGGCTCCGAGGTCTCGCGAGCCCTCCACGAGCCGCAGGACCGACGGGCGGCCGATCGTGACGCAGACGTCGAGGCTTTCATGGTCGCGCAGAACCACGGAACGCTCCGGAACCGGCGTGAAGGTGTCGCGAGAGCGCGCCCGCTTCACCGACGGCGTCGGCGTCGGCGACCAGGACTGGCGAATGACCGACGATGGCGCGAGAGCCGGTGAGACCATGAAGCGAATACCGATCTACACCAGCGAGCTCTATCTCGAGCACGACACCGGCGCCCATCACCCGGAGCGTCGCGAGCGTCTCGACAGCTGCCTGCAAGCCCTGCGCGCCGACGAAACGTTGAAGGACGCGATCGACTGGCGCCAGGGACGACAGGCGACTGACGAGGAGATCGGTCGCTGTCACACGAAGGAGCACATCCAGCGGGTCGAGGCCGCGCGCGGAAAGGCCGGCGGATTCGACGCGGACACCCGGTTCTCGGAGCGCTCTGTCGAGGCGGCGCGACGAGCCGCGGGCTCCGCCGTTGACGCGGTCGAGCGCTGCTGGAACGGAGAGATTTCGACGGCGTTCTCGCTGGCTCGTCCCCCGGGGCACCACGCAACGCCCGACCGTGCCATGGGATTCTGTCTCTACAACAGCGTGGCGATCGCTGCACGCCACCTGCGCGCGATCGGCTGCGAACGCGTGCTCATCGTCGACTGGGACGTGCATCATGGCAACGGTACGCAGGACATCTTCTGGGACGACGGCTCGGTATTCTACTACTCGCTCCACCAGTGGCCGCACTACCCCGGAACCGGGTTGAGCTCCGAGATCGGCCTGCGAGCCGGCGAGGGCGCCACGCTCAACCGCCCGCTGCCCGCGGGGTACCCCGCCGCCGACCACGTCGAGCTTTACCGGAGTGATCTGATCTCCATCGCCGAACGCTTCTCGCCCGAGTTCATCCTCCTGAGCGCCGGCTTCGACTCCCATCGCGACGACCCACTCGGCGACCTGCTGCTCGACGATGACGACTTCGTGACCCTGACGCGCATCGCCACCGAGGTGGCGCCGTCGGGGAGGATTATCAGCGTGCTCGAAGGCGGGTACGATGTCGACGCGTTGGCCCGCTCGGTCGTCCGGCACGTACGGACGCTCCACGACGCGTTTTCCGATGACGCTCGAAGGTGTTAGAATTCTTCGACGCCGAGCAGCTGGCAGCCCCCCCCCACCAGAGTCCATGAACCGACCGAGTCTCCGCATTCTCCTCACACTGACGGGCTTCGCGCTCCTGCTCGCACCCGGCACCGGCTGTCAGGACTCGGAAGAGCCCGCTCCCGGCGCCCGGGTGAGCGCGGATCGCACAGATCCGACGACGGGCACCGCGACCACGGGCACCGCGACCACGGGCGACGCGGCCACGGGCGACGCGGCCACGGGCGACGCGGCCACGGGCGACGCGACCACGGGCACCGCGACCACGGGCACCGCGACCACGGGCGACGGAGCGCTGGCCGCGGTCGTCCACGGGTTCGAGCTCTCGGCGACCTCCCCTGGCGACCCCGCCAAGACCCTCGAGCAAGGCCTCAGCCTGCAGAAACAGGGGAAGTACAAGCAGGCCATCGACGTCCTCGCGACGGCCGTGGCGATGCGGGGGCCCGACAAGGTGCGCGCCGAGGCGCTCTTCGAGCTCGCGGAGACCCACTTCCGTCAGGGCAAGGACGCGCAGTCCGAGAAGCTGGACCCCGGTGAGGAGGCTGACGCGGACGCCGCGCTGACCGTCGCGGCGGACCTCTTCGAGGAGGTTGTCCGCCGCTACCCCGAGGAGATGGACTCGACCCCGCTCGCCGCCTATATGACCGGCTCCTCGTACCTTCTTCTGGGCGACCAGCGCACGGCGCTCGAGAAGTACACCGGCTGCTACGAGCGCTTCCCGAACTCCTCGCAGCGACCCCGATCCATGGTACGGCGCGGCGTCTGCTTCGCGGGCACCGGCAATCCGGCGAAGGCGCGCGAGATCTACCGGCAGTACCTGGACACCTACGGAACCGACGCGAAGCTCGCAGGCACGACCAAGAAGGTGCGCAAGTACCTCCGCGAGATCGAGTTCGTCGGTCGCAAGGCTCCCCCTCTGCACGCCGAGCGATGGCTCAAGGGGGTCATTCCCCGGGGCCTGAAAGACCTCCAGGGAGAGGTCGTCGTGCTTACCTTCTTCATGACCGGCTGCGGTCACTGCAAGAACGAGATGCCGAAGATCCGGCGTGACGTCGAGAGATGGACCTCGCACGGAGTCATATTCATCGGCTGCTCGGACCCTGAGCACCGCGACGCGAAGACGCCGATCGACGTCTACCTCAACGAGCACCGCATCGACTTCTTCGACGTCGCCATCGACACCGGCAGCAGGAACCAGAAGCCCTATCACGTGAGGAGCTTCCCCGCCTCGGTCATCATCGGCCGCAAGGGGATCGTCCGCTGGCGAGGGCACTACGCATTCCTCAGCCACAACCTGCTCGAGATGCTCCTCGCCGAGTAGCCCGAGAGGGGTCGCGACGGAAACCCGGAGACTCCCGACTGCCCCGCCACGCTCAGGCGACGATCTCCTCGACGACGCGGCCGTGCACGTCCGTGAGACGAAAATCACGGCCGGCGTGACGGTACGTCAGGCGCTCGTGATCGAGCCCGAGGAGGTGCAGCAGCGTTGCGTGCAGATCGTGCACGTGAACGGGCTTCTCGACCGCCGCGAAGCCGAACTCGTCCGTCGCTCCGTGGACAGTACCGCCACGGACGCCGCCACCGGCCAGCCAGACCGAGAACCCGTGGTGGTTGTGGTCGCGACCCAGCTTGCTCTTGCTGCCACGCGTCTCGACCGTCGGTGTGCGGCCGAACTCCCCTCCCCAGAGGACGAGTGTCTCGTCGAGAAGGCCGCGCTCCTTGAGGTCACCGAGGAGCGCGCCGATGGCCTGCGAGCATTCAGCGGCGAGCTTGCGGTGGTTCTTCTCGATGTTGTCGTGGTTGTCCCAGGGCTGCCATTTGCCGTGCCACAGCTGCACGAAGCGCACGCCACGCTCGACGAGCCGTCGCGCGATCAACGTCTGCCGCGCCTGCACTGTGTTGCCGTAGCGCTCACGCACGGCGGCCGTCTCCCTGGACACATCGAAGGCGTCCGACGCGGCGACCTGCATGCGGAAGGCCTGCTCGTAGGAGTGGATCCGCGCCTCGAGCAACGGGTCGTCACCGCGATCCTCGAGATGACGACGGTTGAGCTCCCGCAGCAGATCCAGCTGCTCGCGTTGGCGTCGGGAGTCCACGCGCGGGTTGCGGATGTTCTCGATGAGCTCGTCGACGGACGAGTGCCGCGTGTCGACGTGGGTGCCCTCGAAGATGCCCGGCAGAAACGCCGAGCGCCAGTTGTCGGGTCCCTTTACCGGGTGGCCTCCCGGACACATGGCGACAAAGCCGGGAAGGTCCTGATTCTCCGTGCCGAGTCCGTACAGCAGCCACGAGCCCAGACTCGGCCTCGGCAACACGTTGTCGCCGCAGTTCATCAGCATCAGGGACGGCTCATGATTCGGCACGTCCGCGTACATCGAGCGGATGACGCAGAGATCGTCGGCGTGCTCGCCTACGTGCCGGAAGAGTTCGCTGATCGGGATGCCGCTGTCGCCGTGGCGCTCGAAGGCGAACGGCGAACCGAACGCCGTGCCGGTCTCGCGTTCCGTCAGCAGATTCGGGATCGGCAGGATCTTGCCGTGGTGCTTCGTCAGCAGCGGCTTGGGATCGAAGGTGTCGACGTGCGACGGGCCCCCGTTGAGAAAGATGTGGATCACGCGCTTCGCCCGCGGCGCGAAGTGCGGCGCGCGTCGCGCCAGCGGGCTTGCCGACAGGCCCGCGCGCGGCGCGGCGACAAGGTCCTTCACGCCCGTACCGTCCGACCCCAGCACCCCGAGCCCCAGCATCCCGAGGCCCATTCCGGATCGCTGCAAGAGGTTGCGTCGTGTCAACACCATCGAACGTCGGCTCAATCCGTGAAGAGAAACTCGTTGGACTGCAGGAGCACCTGCGCCAGCTCGGACCACGGATCGATCGGCTCCGGTGTGCTCGACACCCCGCCGAAGTCCTCGAAAGCGCTCCACTCCTTCCGGATATCCTCCGACGCCCTTGCCACTCGCAGAGTCGCCGGAGCGACTCGCAGGGTAGGCGCCCAGCCGAAGCCGTCACAGAAGTGATTCTCGCGACAATCGACGACGAAGTCCACCGTATCGCCCTTCTGCACATCGAGACGCTCGACGTCCGCCGACGTTCGCCCCTTGTGCACGGTCCACTCCCCCACGACGCCGACGCGGCTGGAGACGACGCGCCCCCGCACTCCATCGCCGCAGTCCTCCTCGACATGCGCGAGCTCTCCCGAGATGGAGATCACACCGTCGACCGGTGCCGTCCATCGGCGCACGGCGGCGCGATCGGGCTGGACGCCCGCGTGCCCACCGGTCGCCGTGAGCTGCAGATACTCGAGCTCGGCGTCAGGATAGCTCGCACCCCCTTGCCAGTGCTCGCCGGTGAAGTGCGGCAGCGGCGTGAAGGAGCTCAGCCGCCGTGTCTTCGCGTCGACGGATCCGTACCCGTAGCTCCACGCGGACGGACGCGAGGGCGCCGCCGTGTCGTCGCGTCGCGACCCTCCCCGCGCCACGAAGCTCGTCGCCAGCTCGATCTCGACGGCCGACGGGTCGCGCCCGAGAGCGAGCCGGTAGAGAGAGCGCACTCGCGCCGCGCTGTCGTCGCCGTCGGTCCGTGCCGCGAGGTAGCCGGCCTGCGCGATGACAAGAGGACTGTTGAGCAGAAACAGCGCCTGCTGCGGCACGGTGGTGCGCGACCGCTCGGCACTCGAGAGGTCGGGGCTCGGGAAGTCGAAGACGCGAAAGAGACCGTCGAGGAGCTCGCGGCCGACGTGGAGGTACATCGTGCGGTGCGTGCCGGCGGGATCGTCGAACGCGGTGCCGATCGGCCGTCCGCGGTAGCCGAGCTCGAGCCGCCCGGCGACGTGCAGCATCGAGTCACGCATCGCCTCGAGGTCGAGACGCTGACGGTTCGCGCGCCAGAGCAAGCGGTTCTCCGGATCGACCTCGCGAGCTGAAGACCGATCGACGCTCGACTGCTGCCAGGTGCTCGACAGGAGGATCCTCCGGTGCAGACTCTTCAACGACCAGCCGTCCTCGACCAGACGCCAGGCGAGCCAGTCGAGAAGCTCGGGATGCGACGGCGGATCGCCACGCACGCCGAAGTCGCTCGGGGTCGACACGAGCCCCCCGCCGAAATGCCAGGCCCAGATGCGATTGACGATGACACGCGCCGTCAGCGGATTGCTCCGATCGACGATGGAGCTCGCCAGCTCGGCCCGACCGCTGCCTTCCCGGTACTCCCTGCCATCGACCGCCGCGAGCAGACGCGGAAAGCGACGGGCGACGCGTCGACCCGGACGATCGGGGTCGCCACGGACGAGAACGCGCGGCTCGATCGGTCGGCGACGATCGACCGTCGCCATCGCTCGCGCCGGCGCGTCCGGATGCTTCAGATAGACCCGCTCGATCGCCGCGAAGCGTCCCCTCACGTCGGTATGCTCATCCAGCGTGTAGAGATCCTCGGAGTCGTCGATCGTAAAGACCGTCGGCGCGCCCTCACCGGGGGGGACATACCGGCGCTGTTGGCGCGCGCCGGCCACGCACCGCCCCGGCCTGCCCGC
>CAYMLL010000066.1:13233-28120 GCA_964390645.1 uncultured Planctomycetia bacterium
CCTCTTCGACTCCGAGGGAAAGGAGTACCAGTCCACCTACCAGGTCATCGCGACGGACTCGAACGGCCCGGTCCTGCCGGACTTGACGCGCTCGTTCCAGAGCCGTTCGGTCTCCTCGAGCAGTCCGCCCACGACCCTCGCGACGTCGACCAGCGACCTCGCATCTGCCGCCAGCAGCCTCGCGACAAGGAGCTCGTTGAGGACCCTCGGCTCGGTGTTCAAGAGCGCGCCGAGCCGGGCGCCGACCCGGGCGGGCTCGAGCCCGACCAGCCGGTTCCAGACCCCGAAGACCGGATGCTCCGTACCGCACCCGGCGATGTATCGCCGCCAGCGAACCACCGCGCCGCGACCGTAGGCGGTAACCTCGCGGATCAGGCCTCGCTTCGTGCGCAGGAGCGGTTGTGCGCGTGTGCGGTGGCGCGGCATCAGCTGTACGATGTAGTCGAGGTAGTCTGCCGCCCAGGCGCGCATCTCGTGCCGGATCCGGGCGTGAAGCTCGCGGCGCCGGTCCCTGTAGGCCTTCGCCTTGGCGACGATCTGCTTCGCGAGTCCGCTCTCGACCTTCGAGGCGGACCCGTCCAGGAGCGGCATCTCGTCAGGCGACGGCTCCCGCGAGCTCGCAAAGATCCCGTGAAGCCCGTAGTAGTCATCGACGCCGAGAGGGTCGTACTTGTGATCGTGGCAGCGCGCGCAGGCGAGTGTCAGCCCCATCAGGCCACGTGCGACGACATCGATTCGATCGTCGAGGATCTCGTGCGGAAAAAAGTTGAAGCGCGAGCCGACGTTGAGAAAGCCGAGCGCGGCCAGCGATCGGGGACGCGCCTCCCGATCGACGAGGTCCGCGGCGATCTGTCGCACGACGAAGCGATCGAAGGGCATGTCCTCGTTGAGCGCACGCGTCACCCAGTCGCGGTAAGTCCACGCGAACGGATACTCGCGCTCACCGGCATCAACGTAGCCCTTGGTGTCTCCGTAGCGCGCGACGTCGAGCCAGTGTCGCCCCCACCGCTCGCCGTACTCGGGTCGCTCGAGCAATCCGTCGACGACGTGCGCGAAGGCCGTCGCGGACGGGCCGGCGACGAACGCGGCGATCTCCTCGAAGGTGGGCGGTATGCCGACCAGGTCGAGGTAAACGCGACGCAGCAGCGTGCGCGGGTCCGCGCGCGGTGATGGCGAGAGCCCCCGGGCCGCCAGATTCCGCGCGACGAAACGATCGATCTCGCTGCCGACGCCCGCCGGAACCGACGGCGGAACGATCGCCCGGAAGGCCCAGTGACTGCGGCGGATCTCCTCGATGCGCTCGAGCGGCTTGCGGTCCTTCGCGGTCGGCTCCGTGTCCTGCGGCCAGGGCGCACCGATCGCGACCCACCGCGTCAGCGCGGCGATCGCGACATCGTCGAGCCGCTTCTTCGGAGGCATCCGCAGATTCTCGTCGGCGTGGCTCACCGCGCGAGCGAGACGGCTGCGCGCGGGATCGCGCGGGACGATCGCAGGGCCGCTGTCACCGCCTTCCAGGACGGCCGCGCGAGAGTCGAGGCGCAGTCCCCCTTTCTGCTTCTTCGTGCCGTGGCACGGGTGGCAGTGCTCGACGAGCAGCGGACGAACGCGCGACTCGAAGAAATCCTCGCCGGCGGCATCCGACGGGCGCGCCGCGACACTGCCCGGGGAGACGAGGAGCGACGCGAGGACGACGACACCGAGCCGTGCCCGGTGACCACCGTACCTCGAGCTCTCTTCTGTCGTCGGCATGAACACCGTCCCGCGAGTTGCCACAGACCATTGTAGCAGGCACCAAGGGTGCGACGACACCTCTCGGCGCGTGATTCGTTGCACCGAATCAACAGGCGGCGCAGCACGCGGCTCAGCTCATCTCGCTCGCCGGTCGCGATCCGCCTCGATCTCGGCGGACGAGCCCGGACGGGCGTCGCAGTTGTGGCTGCCCGGCGCCATCGGATGGTTGAGCTGCGGCAGGTAGCGTCGGTGACGCTCGATCACGTCCCGGTACTTCGCATCGCCTGCGAGGTTCTCGAGCTCATGCGGGTCAGCGCGATGATCGTAGAGCTCCTGCGAGCCGTCGGCGTAGACCGTGTAGCGCCAGTCCTGCGAGCGCACGGAATGGTTGTGCTGGCCGAAGGTGGTCAACGCCGGCCATGGCCGCTCGGCTTTCGGGTTCCGCAGCAGCGGCACGAGACTGTGTCCCTCGAGGCCGGTGACGACGTCGAGCCCGCAGAGCTCGATCAGTGTCGGGAAGAGATCGATCAGGCCGACGGGACGATCGCAGCGCGCGCCCGAGGCGAGCCCGGGAGCGACGATCATCAGGACCACCCTGGTCGACGCCTCCCACAGCGATCGCTTCCCCCAGCGCTCCTTCGTGCCGAGGTGGAAGCCGTGGTCACTCCAGAGCACGATCACCGTGTTCGCGCTCTCGCCGCCGGCGTCGAGAGCGTCGAGCACCTTGCCTACCTGCGCGTCAACGAAGCTGACGCACGCAAGATAGCTCTGCACGGCGTGCTTCCACTGCCGGTTCTCGACGAGCCACTGGTGGCGCGGCGCCACGCGGCTCCAGGACAGATCCTGCGCGTAGCGCGGCACGTCGCGGAGGTCATTCTCAGCGACCGTCGGCAAGCGGATCGAATCCAGCGGATACATGTCGAACCACCGTTTCGGCGCGTAGAGTGGCACATGGGGACGATAGAAGCCGCAGGCGAGGAAGAACGGCGTGTCGCCCTTGCCGCGAATCTTGCCCGCGGCCCAGGCGGCGATCTTCGCGTCCGGCATCGAGTCGTCTCGCTCGGGAAAGACACCCCAGTCCCACAGCGGGTGCGTGTGCCCGGCGACGATCGGCTCACGCGGACGCGGACCGAAGCCGCCGAAGCTGCCGCCGTACTGCCCGAACTCGCCGCGTCCGCCGCCGTGGAAGATCTTGCCGACGCCCCACGACTCCCACCCCGAACGCTGGAAGTGCATCGGGATCGTCACCGAGCGCTTCGTCGCCTCCCACTGTCGCAGCCGCGGACCGAGGTAATAGGTGCCTGTCGACGAGGGCAGCTTGCCGATGAGGAGACTGACACGCGACGGATTGCAGATCGGGGCCTGGCAATGGGCGTTCGTGAAGAGCACGCCGCGACTCGCAAGCCGATCGATGTGCGGAGTCTTCGCCTGCGGGTGACCACCGAGGCAGCCGATCCAGTCGTTGAGATCGTCGATCGCCAGGAACAGGACGTTGTACGGCTTACCGTTCGACGCCGGTTGGCTCTCTGACCCGTCGACCGGCGCCAGGAGGGTGAACAGCACGAGGAGCGTGACGCACAGAGGGGCTCTCTCAGCTCGGAACATCGTTCTTCTCCCTTCGTTTCACCTGAACGTCCCGCTCGTGGCGACGGACGTCCTGGAGCCATGCGACGCCCACCGGCACCTCGCATCGCCGACAGTGCTCGTCCCAGACCGATCCGAAGGGCATCGTCTTGAGAGCCTCGAAGGTCGCGAGGCGCCCGGTGTAGTCGAGCGCCGCCTCGAGCTGCCGCAGCGTCTCGATCGGCTCGAGCAGCGCCATGCACAGCGCCTCGAGCAGCGCACGCGTTCCGACGACCCAGGCGGCCACACGGTTGATGCTCGCGTCGAAAAAGTCGAGCCCGATGTGAACTCGGTCGAGGTAGTTACCGCGCACGAGCTCCTGGGCGATCGCCTGCAGCTCGTCGCTCAGCGTTACGACGTGATCGCTGTCCCAGCGAACGCCGCGGCTGACGTGAAGGAGGATGCGGTCGACGTGTGTCAGCACCGACGAGATCTTGTCGGAGATGACCTCGGTCGGGTGAAAGTGGCCGGCATCCAGACAGAGGAGCTTGCGCCGCGAGACCGCGTAGCCGAGATAGAACTCGTGTGAGCCGACGACGTAGCTCTCCGAGCCGATGCCGAAGAGCTTCGCCTCGATCGCGTCGAGCCCGTGGGTCGGGTCGATCTCCCGTGCGAACATCCGGTCGAGCGACTCGGCGAGCCGTTCGCGTGGCGTCCTGCGATCGACGGGCGTGTCCTTGAGCCCGTCCGGAATCCACACATTCGTCACGCACGGAGAGCCGAGCGCCTCGCCCATCGCCGCTCCGATGCCACGACACGCGATGCCATGGTCGATCCAGAAGCGACGGATGCCTGGGTCAGCGTGGGACAGCGTGAAACCGTCGCGCGCCTTCTCGTGCGCGAAGTACGTCGGGTTGAAGTCGAGCCCGAGGCCCCTGTCGCCCGCCCAGTCGATCCAGCCGCGGAAGTGCGATACGTCGATCTCATCACGCTCGACCGGAGAGCTGCCCGTCTCGGCGTAGCTGGCGTGCAGATTGAGGCGGTGCGAGCCGGGGATCAGCGACAGAGCGACGTCGAGATCGACCCGCAGCTCATCAGGCGTGCGCGCCTTGCCCGGGTAGGTGCCGGTGACGGCAAGCCCGCCGCCGATCTCCTCGCCGCTCGTCTCGAACCCGCCGATGTCGTCTCCCTGCCAGCAATGGAGAGAAACGGGATTGCGCGCCAGACGCTCGAGCGCCGCCTCCGTATCGACGCCGAGCTCGGCGTAGCGCTCGCGCGCGAGCGCGTAGGTGGCTTCCACCGCCGAGTCGATTCGCGACATGGTGACGCCTCCGGCGCGCTATCTCGACCGGATGCCCGTCACCGGGTCTGCCGGAGTCCGCGAAGTGAATCGAAGCCTGCTCATCGACACGGTCCCCGGTTGTGGATGTGGTCGCTACCCGTCAGCCGGACAGTATAGCGGCCGCGCCGGCTCAGAGCACGTCACCACCGAGTTCGGGGAACACCTTCGACACCTTCGACAGCAGGTACTCGCCGTAGCTGCCCTCGAACCCGTGGACGCTGGAACCATCCCAGCGCTCGTCCCGATCATCGACCAGCTCCGCCGCAGGGGTGATCGGGCACACGTCCGCATCGAAGCCCGGGTCGAGGAAGAACGGAAAGGAGAGGCGGGCACGATCGCCGCGGTTCAACACGCGGTGCAACGTCGAGCGGTAGAAGCCGCCGGTCGTTCGATCGAGCATGTCACCGATATTGCAGACGAAGGAGCCGGGGATCGGTGGCGCATCGATCCACCCGGCGGCCGTCTTGACCTGCAGACCGCCGCTCGCATCCTGGCCCAGGATCGTCAACAAGCCGTAGTCGGTGTGCTCGCCGACACTCCGCAGCGTCCCGCCGTCGGCACATCGCGACAGCGGCGGGTAGCTGAAGATGCGAAAGAGGATCAGCGGATCACGCGTGTAGCGTTCGACGAAGTACGAGCGCTCCAGCCCGAGACTCAGCCCGATCCCCTCGAGGATGGTCTGGCCGAGCGCGGTCAGAGCATCGAGGTAGTCCAGGACGGTCTCGCGAAAGCCGGCGATGTCGGGAAAGAGGTTGGCTCCGTGGAGCGGCACGCCAGCGGCCACCTTCGGGTGCTCGTCCGCAAGCTCGGCGCCGAAGTAGACGCCCTCCTTCTGATCCGGCTTCCCGAGCGTCAGCTCGTCCCCGACCGCGAAGTAGCCGCGCCAGGCGCGGCCACCGAGCGACATGCGGATCGCCATCTTCGCGTCGAGATCCTGTGCGAAGAAGCGTCGGCTCAGATCCTCGAGCCGCCCCTGCAGAGCTTCGTTGACACCGTGCCCGACGACGTAGAAGAACCCGTGCTCGCGACAGGCGTCACGGATCGCGCTCGCCGTCTCGGCGCCACCGTCGGCAGCCCGGCGCAGGGGCGCGAGATCGATCACCGGGAGGGAACTCGTGTCGGCAACCATTCTGCACGAGAAGCTACCGTCCAACGTCGACGCCTGCAAAGGAAACGGCGAGTGCGACGACGGGCGCCGGCGGTCGTGGACCGAGGTGGTACCCCGGACGCCGACCGCTCCCCGGTCCGTCCGGGAGGGAGGCTCGGCGGGGCGGACTGGTGGGCGTGCCCGGACTCGAACCGGGGACTTCCACCGTGTGAGGGTGGCGCAAGTCGGCCACCCAGGTTTTCAAGGCCGGCGGCGAGCCGCCGCTGCCGACGGGTGTCGAGGAGTACCGCGACCTATGGAACTCGCTACGCGACGGCGCGAAGCCGAAGCGCAAGCGCGGCCGACCGAGAAAAACCGAAGCCGCGTAGAATGGCCAGTTCCGGGTCGGGCTCAGTCCTTGCGGTCGGGATCGCTGGCCTTCAGCAACAGGCTGCCTCCGACGAAGCAGGCGACGACGCCGGTCAAGATTCCCAACCAGCCACCGGCGACCCAGAGCCGCAGTATGACGGTCATCTCGGGCCCTATTCCTCCTGTTTCGAAAGCGTCGTCCAGGACACCGCTGGTATCAAGAGCATTGGATCCGACCCAGACGAGGCCAGGGAAGAGGGTCCATTTGCCGATGGTTCCGAGTCTACTTCTGGACATGGCGGGCTTTCTCCGGAGGCGCTACGGGTCGGGCCGGGTCGATTGCGGCGCCCAGCACAGGCGAATCCGAGGCGTCGTTTTTCGGTGAACTCGCCAGAATAAGCAATCCCATGAGTCCCCAGGTAGATTGCTCCTGAACCGAAGCCCCGTAGACATGCCACCGAAGCCGCGGGAGTCCGACACCTTCGAGCGGGGGCGGACCGTCGCAGACCTCCTGGGGCTGGAGTTCCGGCCCTGCGGCGTGGACGGCGCCGGGACCACACCACCGCTGCGGGACAAGAAAAGAACGCCCCGTGGTGTGATACGGGGCTCCCGCAGCTGTGCTCCAGACTCGCCCGGATGGCGAGCGCTGGACCACTACGGGACTGAAGCGGCTTGCAGGACTCCCCCCGCTGATCCCGTAAGTCCTTGTAGTAAAAGGTGGTGGGCGTGCCCGGACTCGAACCGGGAACTTCCACCTTGTAAGGGTGGCACTCTGGCCGATTGAGTTACACGCCCGGTGGTCCTTCGCCACCGGATTGTCGCCCCAGTCCCCGTGGATCTCAAGACCCGGGATCAGCAGTCCGGAAAAGGGGCCACTGGGTAGTTGCGGGCAAACCTGAGTTCGGGTACACTAGCGATCGATCGAGTTACCCAACGAAAGCCTCCGGCGAAGGCGACGGTATCCGTCGCTGACCGTAGCAGCATGAACGCCAGGAACCACCCTCAACCCGCTGTCGACCCCGTTGACGACCGCCGCTTCGAGGTGCGTTTCGAGCCCGACGAGACGGGTCGACGTCGCCACGTCGTGCTGCGCGAGTTCGGATGGGGTCCGGGAGTCGGCTGGTACGTCGTCAAGACCCTGCGCCTCGATCCTTCGCAGGTCGACGCCCTGCTCGGCGCGCTTTGCTGCGCACGGCAGGAGTGCTCGGCCGGCAACCCGCAGGACAACCCGGCACGACAGCTCCCGTGCGGCGAGGGACAAGTCCTGTCACTCGAGGATCTCCGCTCGTCCGCCTGACCTGCGCTCGAGCCCACCGCGTGTCCGCCTGTGGCGCGGGATCGACGGCCCAAGGCCGTTGACACCCGGGAGGCCTACGGCTATCTCTTCTGCTTGCACGATGTTCGTGTGGCGTCCATCGGCGGCCCAAGCACCAGCAGAGGAGGGTTCCATGCGCCAGTCCGCGGCGCTCGCTCTGGTTCTGGCGAGCTGTACGGTCCACGGCTTCGTTGACGCACAGGTGCCCGAGGAAGGGTCGGCGCCTCGCAACGATGCGTCGCCCCCGGAGAGGAACTTGCCCTCCGAGGCGAAGCCGAAGACCGTGGTGCGCCTGTCGCTCGACGAGACCGTACGCATTTTGCTGGGCAACAACTTCCAGATGCGAGCGGCCGAAGTCGGGCGGGATATCGCACGGGAGACGTCGGTCGTGGAACGCGCGGTATTCGACCCGTTCTTCACGCTGAGCGGTGACCTCGCCAAGAATCGCCAACCGACAGCGAGCTTCCTGGAAGCCGGGACCGCCGGCCTCAGCCCGGTCGTGCAGGTCAATCCGACCGAGACGGGCACGTTTGCCGCGGGGATCGGGGGCCGCACGGTCATCGGCACGACCTACGAGATGACCTTGAGCGGAACACGCTTCGACCGGCCGCTCGCAACGGGCTCGGTCTTCGGTTTCAATCCCCAGGAAGAGGTCAACACGAGGATCCAGTTCTCGCAGCCTCTGCTGCGCGGAGCGTGGTACGACTACAATACTTCTCGCATCCGGATCGCCGCGAACAACAAGCGTCTCGCCCGCCACCAGCTCCGGGAGACGATCACCGAGCTGATCTATCGCGCGGAAGTCGCCTACTGGGAGCTCAGCTTCGCGATCAAGAACTTCGAGTCGAAGGGCACGGCGCTCGACACCGCGCGACAGAACGTCGAGAAGACGCGCGCAGAGAAGGACGCCGGCACCCGCTCGGACCTCGAGCTCGTCGTCTCCGAGAGCCAGCTCGCACTGCGCAAGGTGGAACACAGCGAGGCAACCACACTCCTGGCGGATGCTCGCGACCGCCTGCTGCTGCTGATCAACCGCAACGGCGAGAGCTCCCTGCGCGAGAGCTGGCAGCGGGGCGAGAAGAGCGCGCGATTCGAGCGCCTGGACGTGACGCCCACCACCGAGCCACGCCCTCGCATCGAGATCCCCGAGCGGGATCACTCCCTCGAGACGGCCTTTCGTCAGCGCGCGGACTACCACCAGCTTGCGGTACGCATCGAGAACAAGACCATCGAGCTCGACATCGCCGAGAACGAGGTGCTCCCCGAGCTCAACGTCACCGGCAGCTGGACGCAGCACGGACTCGCGGCCAATGCCGGGGACTCGTTCGACTCGCTGCTGACAAAGGACTTCTACAGCTGGGCCGCCGGACTCGAGCTTCGAGTGCCGATCCTGATGCGGGGTCCGCGGGCCAACCGCAACCGCGTCAACAACGAGCTGCGGCAGATGAAGCTGCAGGAGTCGGACCTCGAGAACCTCGTGGTCGTCGAGGTCGACAAGGCGATTCGAGACCTGCGCGAGCTCTTCGTACGCCGTCGAAACATCGACGAACGGGTGCGCTTGCAGGCCGATCTTCTCGCCAAGGAGCGGGAAAAGCTGCGTCTTGGACGCTCGATCGTCTACAACGTCAGCGTGATCGAGAACGATCTAGTGGAGAGCCAGGCCCAGGCGCTCCGAGTCGCTGCCGACTACCAGATGGCGCTCAGCGACTACCTGCGCGCGACCGGACAGATGATGGACACCTGGGGCGTGGCCCTCGAGGGCGATTAGAGCCTGCCAGCGGCCTTCCACACGACTCGCGGCAGGGCCTCTTTCCGCGCCAGGACCGGGCCTTTCCGCCAGGACTCGCGTCGGGGCTCAGGACGCCGCCAGGTCGATGCTCTTGGACTGCACCTGGATCTTGTGCTGGCGCAGGAGCTTCTCGATCGCCCAGACGTCCTCCTGCTCGAGGACGATCTGCTCCTCGAGCATGTACTTGATGCCGTGCTCTCCGTCGACTGCGGCGTGCGCCGCCTGGTAGGCCGCCAGGGCCTCCTTCTCCGTCGCCAGGTCCTGCTTGAGCATCTCCTCGACGTCCGTGGCCTGACAGATGTGCGCGGCCTCGATCGTCGGCACTCCCCCGAGCGACACGATCCAGTCCGAGACTTTTTTCGCGTGCGTGCGCGCTTCCTCACTCGCCTTGTCGAGAAAATCCTCGTAGACGGCTCGCTCCTGCCCCTGAATCAGGGCGCTGTGCTGGCAGTACTGGATCACCGCCGAATACTCGACGCTGAGGGCCTTGTTCAGGTGCTCGATTACGTTCTGCATCGCGGGAAATCTCCGGGTCCGGGACTCTTCTGGGCTCCGGCGGGCTCGGCCCCGCCGTCCCTGCTAATTCTTCACGGAAGTTACCGGAGGCGCAAGCAGAATAGTCAGAAACCGTTCCCCATAAACAGTTTGTGCCCCCCAACTCGGGAATCGATAGCCAAACCGTCGGCTCGCCGGAAGCACCGAGCCCTCGGGTCGGCGGCCCCGTGGATATCGGCGGGAGCCCCGACATCGGCAGGAGCCTCGTCGACCGCCGCCCGGCCGCCTCGAAAAGCCGCCGGGGCTCAGTCGTTCTCGACCATGCAGACGTCGCCGCAGAGCTTGCACTCATCGTGTCCGGGGCACGAGACCCGGAAGTCCCGGAAACGCTGTTGAAACTCCGCGCCGAAAGCGTCTTCCGACTGCAGCAGCTGCACGAGCGCCAGCAGACGATGGCTCGCATCGCGGCTCAGCAGGTGCTCGACCTTGCACGCGTCGACCTCGGCCTGGGTCGCGTCGACGCCGAGAACCGAGTGTAGCAGGCAGGTCATCACGCGCCGATTGTAGATGACCGTCAGCGCCTCGCGCTTGCCGTCGTCCGTCAACTTGAGGTGGTGACGATCGACCTCCGCGACGAGGCCCTTCTCCTTGAGATTCTTCAGCTGCACGGATGCGGAGCCCTTCGTGACGCTGAGTTCCTCGGCGACGTCCTTGAGAATCGCGTAGCCCTTGCGCTGGTGAAGCTCCAGAATGGTGGTCAAGTAGTGAGCCACGCTGTGTGACACCTGGTGCGCGGCGAATTCCTTCCACACCTCGTTGTTCATGACGCGTACCGGCTCCTGGAAGCGACGCGAGAACGGTGGACGGGAACTGCAATCAGACGGCGCCGGAAATCGAACCGCGCCGAAAATCGAACCGCGCCGAAAATCGAACCGCGCCGGCAATCGGAGCCCCTCCACCGTCGCTGACTATAGTCGCTTCTCAGCCCGGATACAACAATCGGACAGTATCGGACAAGACCGCATGTCTCGGCTCTCCGGGGCTTCAAACGACGTTCTCCGGGTCCTCTGCGTCCTGGCCGCGACGTCTCTCGCGATCGGCGCGGGCGCGCGGCGGAGCCCCGCCGAGCCTGAGCCCTTCCGCGTGGCCCTGGCCCACATCCTGGTCCGGCTCCGCGAGGCGCCAGAGCCCGCTGACCGCCCACGACGGGATCGGGATGCCGCCCACCGGCTGGCACTCGACCTTCGACGCCAGGCGCTGGCTCCGAACGCCGACTTCACCGCCCTCTGCAAGCGGCACTCCGAGGATCTCGACCGGCGCGCGAACGGCGGCTATCTCGGAACGGTGATGCGGCAGGAGCTCTCGGACGCCTTCGGCGCCCTCGAGGCCGCTGCCTTCGAGCTGCAGGTCGGCGAGATATCGCCGGTCGTGGCGTCACCTCTCGGCTTTCACATCCTGCGACGGGTGGGTCTGGAGGAGTGGCGCGGCCGGGAGATTTTCATCGCGCTCGCGCCTCCGTCGACCGCGGTCGAGCGCTCGCGCCATACTGCGCTCGCCCTGGCCGGCAGGGTCGTGAAGCTGGCACGTCTCCCCGGCGCGAGCTTCGCGACCCTGGCACGTCGCTACTCCGATGGACGGGAGCGTATCCGGGACGGAGAGCTCGGCGTCTTCGGCCGAGGAGAGCGACCACCGGAAATCTGTGAGACCATCGCCAGCCTCGAAGTCGGCGAGATCAGTGAGCCGGTGGAGTCGGAGAGCGGCTTCCACGTCGTCCTGCGCGAGCCGCTCGACGCGCGCCGCTTCGCGCTGATCCGTATCCCGGCGGTCGACGACGGGGGGTCGTCCCGGGATGCGAAGGAGCTCGCCGAGCGCGTGCGCCAGACGGCGGCCAACCGCGTTCAGGACTTCGCCGCGCTCGCCCGCCGACATTCCGACCACCCGCGAGCCAGATACGGAGGCGACCTCGGCCGGCTTCCCGCCGAGAGGCTACCGCGCCATCTGCGGGCGGCGGGCGCGAAGCTGAAGGTGGGACACGTCTCCACGCTCATCGAGAATCGACGCGTGTTCTTCATCCTCGCTCGTCTTGCCGACGACAGTCTGCCGAGGTGATCAGCGCCGAGCGAGAGCCTGCTTGAGGCGAGCCACCGCGCGAGCCCGCGCGGCCGGGTCGGCGGCGGGGTTGTAGTCAACGCCCGACGCAACCCGCTCACCGCGTAGAGCAGACCACGCCGACTCCCGGATCGCCGAGTCCTTGTCGGACAGCGCCTCGACGAGAAACCCATCGCGAAGCGGATGCCGGCTGCCGAGGAACTTTGCGACGTACACGCCTCGAACCCGCCGATCCTCCTCACCGGAGTAGAGTCGTGCGCAGAGCTCGAAAAACTCCTGCGCGCCGTTGCCGAGCATCACCTCGGCAGCCGCCATGCGCGCCGACGCGTCCGGGCTGCGTGCCATCTCCGTGAGCGAACGCTGCACGTAGTCGTCGTGGCCGAAGCTCGCGAGGCCCTCGATCGCGATATCGACCGCGCCGCGATCCTCGTGGCGAAGGAACTTCAGCAGGACCGGTACTGATTCCGGATCTCGCCAGTCAGCCAGCAAGCGCCCCAGGAGGACCTCCGCACGGTAGTCGACTCTCGCGTCGCGCAGAACGGCGATGGCCACCGACCTTCCTCGCGCGCGACCGAGTCCCCTCAGTCGAGCCACCGCACTCTGCTGCCGAGGCTTCTCGAAACTCTCCAGATCCCGCAGCACGCTGGAGTTCTCCTGCAGCCATTCCGTCGCCGAGACCTGCTCCTTCGCAGCTCCGGCACAGCCGCAGAGAGTCAGAAGCACCCCGATTCCGGCCCCGACGGCAAGCGGCAGTCGAGTCACTCGACGTCCTCCGTATTCACCTTCTCCCAACGGACCTCGAGATCGCGGAGCTTCTCGGCGCGCTGCTTGAGGCTGACCGACGTCTTCAGGAAGGCCTCCAGGTCGAGGGGAAAGGCTCCGACGTCCGGAGCTCCCTCGATTTCGTAGCGCTGCTCGAGGTTCGCTTGCAAGAATGCGGCGATGCCGACGAACGAGATGCCTCTTCGATCGAGTTCCCGCCACAGGTCGACGTAGTCGACGTCAGCAAGGCTCTCGTCCTGCGGATGAAGACCGCGATACAGCCGCAGCAGCTCCTCTCGAAGCTCTCCGTGATCCGTCGACTGTCGCCCTCTGATCCCGTCAGGCCGCAGCTGCCGGCGAAGGAACTCCCCGAATGCACGCAGCGTGTGCGACGAGGCTTTGTGGACAAGAACGATGTGCTGGCTCCCGAGCTCGACACGCTCGCCGCGAAACACTCTGTCGAGCCCCAGTCTCTGGATGCGCGAGATGTTGTCGTAGGAAAGAGTGATGTTGTACGGAGAGGTCGGCAGAACGATCTCCCGGCGCGCGAGCGTCAGGTCCTCGAAGGTGAGCTCCGGGTTGAGGTCCTTGACGTTCTCGATGCAGATCGCGGCAACGCGGAAGAACAGCCTCTTGTCGCCCTCCGACCAGGTAGCCACGGTGCTCTCGGGATAGCTCCGCTGCACCCAGTTGAGCTCGGCGATCTCGTCGTCGGAAAGGTAGTTGGTCAACATCTTCAGCTTGGACACCAGCTCGCGCTTCTTGATGACGTTGAGCAGGGTCAGATCGATCACCTCCTCCTCCTCGAAGGGCTTGCCGTCAGTCCCCATCGCCGGAACGTCGTTGATCGGGTCGAGCCCGAGAACATCGCCCCCCTTGAGAATATGTCGGTCGTTGAAGAGAACACTGTCGAAGGTGTCGAAGTGCATGCTCTCCTTCGGCGTCGCGGACGGATCCACGCCCTCCTCGGACAGGATATGCGGAGTGACGACGATGATCACCTCACGCCGCGCGCTCGTCGACTGCGTGCGGCGGAAAAGCCAGCCGAGCACCGGGATCTCCCCGACGAACGGTAGCTTGTTGGTCGACTCGACCTCCTGCTCCTGGATCAGACCCCCGAGGATGATCGGTCGGTGATTGTGCGCGACGACCTCGCCGATGTACTGCCGCTTGATGACCTCCGGAATGCCGGCGAGGTCCTGCTCGAAGACCTGCTGACGACCGACGATCTGGTTGTCGACGACCTCGATCTGCAATGCGACGCGATCCTGATCACCGCCGGTGACCCGCGGACGGATATGCAGCGTGATGCCGGCGTAGACCGTCGTGACCGACTGCACCTGGCTGATGATGTTGCCGTTGACGGAGTCATGCGTCACCGAGGTCGACGCAAAGGTGGGCACGTCACGCCCGAGGTGCAGAGCGCTGACACGATCATCGAGCGTCAAGATCTTGGGACGTGCGCGCACCTTCGCCTCGCCCTCTCGCACGAGTGCGTGAACGGTCGCCATGAAGCGGCTCTGAAGAGCGAGGCTCGTGTCATCGAAGAGGAGCTCGAGGCCCTCGCCGACGATCTCCGGAACGATCCTGCCGGGACTGCGCGCGTTCGGAATGCCCGGCGACACGACCGGCTCGCCCGGTAGCGGCAGCGACAGGTTGCCGACCATGTGCCCCTCGCCCCCCTGGATCGAGTCGATGCCGATATCCGTGAGCTTGCTGGCGTCGAGCTCGATCAGCTGCACCTCGATCATGATGCGACGGGCCGGCACATCGATCGACTCGACGAAGTCCTCGATCGCGAGGAGATCCTCGTCGGTGCCGACGGCCATCATCCCGCCTCGATCCTCGGTCGACGAAGTGCTGTCGAAGGTCATGACCAGCGACCCCGTGTTCGACTGTCCCCCGTAGCCCGCAGGCATCTGGAACGCGTCCTTGCGCGGCATGTCGTAGACGAAGGGGACGGTCGGCGCGGCCGCGACCGGCGCAGCGCCGGAGTCGCCCCCCTGGTGAACGTACATCTCGACCGATCGCGACAGCGTCCTCGTCTTGGAGCCTTCCTTCCATGTCAGCGCGTCTTGCGCCTCCTCGAGCTGCCAGACGTTGCAGATGCCGGCCATGAGGAGCGCGTCCATCGCGAGCCGTACGTCGATGTACCTCGGCTTGACGATCTTGCGCCGGATGTCCAGGTCGACCTGATCGAATCGATCGAGAATGTCGACGATCTTCAGGGTCATCGGATCTTCGGGCCCATCGGTCTCACCGAAGACGACGATGGAGTTCGACTTGCCGTCGACCGTCGCCACGTGCCCCCCGGCCACCCACTCC
>CAYMLL010000067.1:0-19292 GCA_964390645.1 uncultured Planctomycetia bacterium
CGATCGAAAGACCGCCGATCACCAGGATGTTGTCGAGCAGCGGACCGCCGTCGACCGTGGCGTACGAGCCGTCACGGAACTCGATCGGCGAGGACACGGCGCCACCACCGTCACCAGCGCCGCAACGAAGCGACAGAACGGCGATATCGACGTCCGCACCGGCCGGAATCGAATCCGGGCCCTGGCCGTCGATATCGACGACGACGCCGAGCACGAAGTAGCTCTCCTCGATACGACTCTCGAGAATCTCAGCGTCGGCCGCAGCAGCGGCGGCTTCGATCGAGAGACCCGTGGCCACGGAGGCGTCCCAGTCAGCGGTCGCCACCAGGCCCTGAACGTCGGAATCCGATTCGATCGTCACCGCGATGGCGACAACCTCACCGAACTCTCCACTCGCGCTTCCCAGCTCCAGTGCGCGAGGACAGTCCTGCGCCCGAGCGGGCATGCTGGAACCCACCCAGCACAACGCGATGGCCAGAACGCGGCCGCACGGTCGGCACATGTATCTCATTACTTTCCTCCTCGAATACCGGAAAACGGACTCGTCTTCCGGCATCAACTATCCGGGGTGTGATCGGCGGAGTCAACGGGTTTGCGGAACGTTCGCCGACCGGACCCGGACTCGAGGACGTCGACCGCAGGAGAATCAGGCCCGGGCTCGAGAACGGGTATCGGCGGCGGTCTCGGTTACAATGCTCGACGGCAAGGCGGCGCGACTCCGCCCCACCACCCCACCTTCCTCGGCCCCCGTCAGGAGCTACCCATGGCGCGCAAGAGAACCCTCTCCCGGCGCTCGTTCCTCGCGAGCGCCTCGTCGATCGCGGGCGCCACGATCGTCTGTCCCACGATCGCCCCGTCGTCAGCTCTGGGGCTCGGCGACAGCATCGCGCCGAGCAACCGCATCGTCCTCGGCGCCATCGGCACCGGATCGATGGGTCGCGGCGACCTCGGCGAGTTCCTCGGCAAGAAGGAGGTGCAGGTCGTCGGGGTCTGCGACGTCGATCGCCGCCACCGCCGCATGGCAAAGGACATGGCCGACCGACGCTACGGCAACAAGGACTGTGCCGAGTACCTCGACTTTCGCGAGCTCGTCGGACGCGGCGACCTCGACGCCGTGATGACCGCGGTGCCGGATCACTGGCACGCCTTGCCAGCCATCGCCGCCGCGGAGAACGGGCTCGACGTCCACGGGCAGAAGCCCTTCGCACGCTCTATCCGTGAGGGTCGCGCCATGGTCGATGCCGTCGAGCGCTACGGCAGGATCTGGCAGACCGGCAGCCAGCAGCGGTCCGATCGCAAGTTCCGACGCGCCTGCGAGCTGGTCCGCAACGGTCGCATCGGCAAGGTGAAGTACTGCGAGGTCGGCCTCCCCCACGGCGGACGCCACGATCGCAAGCCCGCGATGACCCCACCGGACGATCTCGACTGGAACTGGTGGCTCGGACCGGCGCCCTACCGTCCCTTCACCGACTTCGGCAGCGGCAGCGTTCACTGGCACTGGCGCTGGATCATGGACTACTCCGGAGGGCAGATGACCGACTGGGCCGGTCACCACATCGACATCGCGCACTGGGGCCTGGGCCTCGAACGCACCGGCCCGGTGTCCATCGAAGGTCGCGGTGAATACCCCGACGACGGTCTCTACAACACGCCTTACGCGTATCGCTTCTCGTGCAAGTACCGTGACGACGTCGAGATCGTCGTCGCCGACAACCATCGGGTGAAGCAAGGTGCGAAGTGGTACGGCGAGAACGGCTCCTGGATCCACGTCAACCGCGGAGGGCTGGACGCCCACCCGAAAAGCGTCCTCGACGAGGTCGTCGGACCCGACGAGACGAAGCTCTACGTGTCGCACAACCACAAGCAGAACTTCCTGGACTGCGTCAAGACCCGCGAGGAGACCATCTGCCCGGCAGAGGTCGGCTTCCGGTCGATCAGCGTCGGGCTGCTCGGTGAGATCGCCATGCTCACCGGTCGCAGGATTCGCTGGAACCCGGTCACGGAGGAGATCCTCGGCGACGCGGGCGCGAGCGCGCTTCTCGGCCGGTCCTACCGTGAGCCCTGGACACTGTGAGGGGGAGAGCTGCCATGCAGTCGACCAAGCGAATCCGGACCATGCCCCTCCGAAGCGCCGTTCACACGCTGACTCTCGGGCTGGGACTGCTCGGGGCCCTCTTCGAAGCGAACGCCGAGGATGGCAAGATCGATGTGCTCCTCGTGGACGGCCAGAACAACCATGACTGGCGATCCACCTCACCGGTCCTCGTGACGATTCTCGGCAACGCGGGGATCTTCGACGTCGACGTGGCGACAACGCCGAAGACCCTCTCGGAGTTCCGTCCCGACTTCTCGCGGTACGATGTGGTGGTCTCGAACTACAACGGCGCGGACTGGCCCGAGCAGACGCGCCGGGCATTCGTCGACTTCATCCGCGGCGGCGGTGGGCTCGTCAGTGTTCACGCGGCCGACAACTCCTTCCCGAAGTGGAGAGAGTACAACGAGATGATCGGAGTCGGCGGCTGGGGCGGACGCAACGAGAAGGACGGCCCGATGGTCTACTGGGACGGGGGCAAGCTCGTCCACGACAACCGCAAGGGATCCGGCGGCTCGCACGGCCGCCAGCACGCGTTCCGCCTGGTAACGCGCGACCGCGAGCATCCGATCACGAAGGGCCTTCCCGAGCAGTGGATGCACGCATCGGACGAGCTCTACAGCAACCTGCGTGGACCGGCGAAGAACATGAAGGTCCTGGCGACGGCCTTCGCCGACAAGAAGACCGGCGGCACCGGAAGGCACGAGCCGATCCTGATGGCCGTGGACTACGGCAAGGGGCGCATCTTTCACACGACGATGGGTCACCACGTCGGCGCGATGAAGTGCGCCGGCTTCGCATTCACGCTGCAGCGTGGCACCGAGTGGGCTGCGACAGCCAGAGTGACGCTCGACAAGATCCCCGCGACCTTTCCGACAGCGGACGCGGTCAAGCTCTGGCTGGCCGACCCGATCTACGGAACGATCCGCAGCTACGACTTCGGCGACAGCCGCAAGAACCTCGTCGCGATCGAGGAGTCCTGCCGCGGCGCGTCCCCGGCCTTCCTCGCGAAGGTCGAGCTCCGGCTGCTGGCGGCGCTCTCCGCGCCAGAGACGAAGTACGCCGGCAAGCAGTTCGTCGTGCGGCTGCTGCGGCGTGTCGGATCGGCGAGATGCGTGCCAGCGCTCGAGAAGCTGCTCGGCGACAGGGAGCTCGCACACAACGCGCGCTGGGCACTCGAAGGCCTTCCCGCCGAGGAGGCGACGGCGGCGCTGCGACGCGCGCTCCGGAGCGCCGGCGGTGACCTGAAGATCGGCATCATCGGCAGCCTCGCGAGCCGCGGGGACGCGGGAAGCATCCCCGCCATCTCGAGTCTGCTCGGCGGTGAGCCGGGGCTCTCCCTCGCGGCGATCCGGTCTCTCGGCCGCATCGGCGGCATCCGGAGCGCCGATGCACTCGCCGGCGCACGGATCCATGCAGATCAGGAGCGGGCGCGAGACAACGCGATCCTCATGTGCGCCGAGTCGATCGCGGCGTCGGGCGAGGAGAACGTCGCCGCGGAGATTTTCCGCTCGATCGCCGGCGACGAGAGCAAGAGCGCGATCGTCCGTCTCGCGGCACACCGCGGCGTGCTCCACGCGGAGGGAGCCGGCGCCGTCGCCGACGTCATCGAGGTGCTCGACGGCTCCGACACGACCCTCGTGCAGGGTGCGCGGACCCTGCTCCGCGAGGCGCCCGGAGCCGGTGTCTCGAAGGCCATCGTCGAGGGCCTCGCGGGACGTAGCGCCGAGGTGCAGATCTCGTTGATCGAGGCTCTCGTTCAGCGCGGTGACCGGAGCATCGGACGCGAAGTGCTCTCCCTGCTGAAGAGTCCGAGCGCGAAGGTGTCGCGATCCGCGATCACGGCTCTCGGAACGCTCGGCGACGGTGGCAGCGTCGGCGCTCTGATGGCCATCTCCTTGCGGGACGGCGACGGAGGCTCCCTGCGGGACAGCGACGAAGGCGAGCTCGCCTCCGCCAGCCTCTCGCGCCTGAGCGGCGACGGCGTGGTCGAGAGGCTCGTGGAGTTGACGCGCCACGAGGACGCCAGGTACCGCCGACGAGCAATCGAGGTTCTCACCGCCCGCCACGAGACGAAGGTGACCGCCGTGCTGATCAACGCAGCCAAGGACATCGACGCCGGTGTACGAGGCGCCGCGTTCGAGGCTCTCGCGGCAGTCGGCGACGCCGAGGCCTTCGCGCTCGTCGCGGTGCTCATCGCCGAGACCCAAGACGACGAGGACCGCGAGCGCCTGAGCTCCGCGATCCGCGCCATCGCGAAGCGCTTCGACGAGCGGGTCCGTGCGCCCGCCGGCCGACTCACCGCACAGCTGCTGGAGTCGGACAACGATCCCCTGCGGATCGCGCTCCTCGGGGTCGCACCGGTTCTCGGTACGGACGAGGGCCTCGCGGCGGTCCGCAAGCTTCTCTCGAGCGCCGGCCCTGACCTCTCCCGCGGAGCCGTCGAGGCACTCGCCGCCTGGCGGGATCCCGCGCCCCTCGCAGACCTGCTGCGCTTGACGAAGACGAGCGGCGACGACGGGATCCGGTCGCTCGCGCTCGCGGGCTACACGCGTCTGCTGTCACTGCCCGCGAACCGACCGGCGATGGAGACCGTGAAGTTCCTCGACGAGGCGATCGGTATCGCGTCGAGCGACGAGGAGAAGCGACGCATCATCGCCAAGCTCGGCGACTTCCCGTGCAAGGAGGGGCTGGTGATCGCCGACAAGCACGCCAGGAGCGCGAAGCTCGCGGCGACGGCGAACCAGGCGGCAGCCAGGATCCGCGGCGTGCTGATCCAGAACAGTCTCGTCGCGACGGCGTCGCACAATGGCGGCGAGACGAGGAACGCGTTCGACAAGAACCTCAGCAGCCGCTGGTCGACGAACACGCCGATGAAGCCGGGCATGTGGTTCATGATCGACCTCGGCGCGGAGCAGACCGTGACGAGGATCATCCTCGACTGCCGCAACTCCCCGGGAGACTACCCGCGCGGCTGCGAGGTCTACGTCTCCTTCGACGGCAAGGGCTGGGGCAAGCCGGTGCTGACGAGCCCGCCGCAGCGGCCGATCACGCGCCTCAACCTGAAGACGCCGGCGCGTGCGCGCTTCGTCAAGATCGTGCAGACCGGAGAGACGCAGGGGCTGTTCTGGTCGATCCACAACATGAGGATCGACTTCGAGTAGTCTCTCTCGTATCGCGAAGGCCCACGAATCACACGGAGGGAAAACAAGCGGGCCACGTGGTGCATGGTCGGGTTCTGACGACATGGGTCTACGGAACCCGGGAGCTGGGCCGGAATCACCGCGCCAACGCCGAGCTGGCTCTTTCAGCTGGCTCTCAACCATCCACGTCGGACCCGCGAATCGTCCGCCGGCTGGTGTCGTTGATCAGTCGCGTGCGCACGCCTCCGAGCCAGGTATCGACATCGCGCCCGAGAGCACCCGCGCCGCGGTACGCCACGAGCTGCAGCGCCGTTGCGAAGGTGAACGGAGCGAGCTCGAGACATGGCTCGCCGACATCGACGATCGACGTCCGCCGGCCCGGGAGCTCCCCCCCTCCTGCGAGGACGAGCGAGCGCAGGCCCACGTCTTCCCAGGGCCGGAGCAGCTCGACCACGCGCCGACGAGCTGGATCGTCGGCGACCAGGACGATCGAAAGCGTCGTCTCGTCGCAGACGAAGATCTCGAGGTGGTTGAACTCCTCGATGCACTGCGCCCGTGACGGAATCGCGAACTCCAGCAGCTTGGCAGCGCCGTATTCCGCGGTTGCAAGGAGAGGCCCGCCCGCGACAACGACGACGTTCGACCTGCCGTCGAAGCCCACACGGATCGTCTCGCTCGCGAGCTCGTCCATGGAGCCGATGACCCGCCCGACCTCCTCGGGAACACGCTCGAGCGCCGTCGAAGAGCCGTGCGAGACGCGTCGGAGAACGAGCAGCTCCGCAAGCAGAGCCGCCGTGTACGTCTTCGTCTGGGCGATCTGATGGTGGTAGCCCGGATACTCGCCCTGTGTGAGAGCATCGGGAGGACTGGTCCGCAGCAGCACGACGTCGTCGACGGCGTCCGTGAGCGGCGAGTCGGGGTTGTCCGAGATTCCGATGACACGAGCTCCCGCGCTGCGCGCTGTGAGCGCGGCCTCCACGGTCCTCGGGGTGCGTCCCGAGATGCTCGCGCAGACGACAAGATCCGCCGCTGTCAGCCGCGATCCGCACCAGCGAAGGTCCATCGATCGCCAGGCGCGAACTTCGAGAGACGACAGCAGACGCGCCTGCCACTCGACCGTGCAAGCGGCGAGGAACATGTCGCCACAGCCCACGAGATGAACGCGCCGGTGCCGCCCCGGCTCGATGAGTCCCGCGATCTCCGCTCCGCACTCGTCGAGGACGCGACGAAGCACGTCGGGCTGGGAGCGAATCTCCTGCTCGATGAAGGGCACGGCCATGCTGCTCTCCTGACGAGACCCAGACATCGGAGCAAGGTGCCAGGTACGTCCACCTTCACGAGCGCGGAACCTCGGTAGCGCAGCAGGACCCGGACACCGGCCTCGCTCTCAAGGTCCGTTCACACAGAACAGATGCCTCTCGCCGCGCAGCAGCAGCCGTCCGTCCACCGGCACCGGCGACGCGATCATCCGCTCCCCCATATCGTTCTGCGACAGCACCTCGAGAGACTCGGAAAGCGCGGCGACGATGATGACGCCATCCTCGCGCGTCGCGTAGAGCTTGCCATCGGCGACAACGGGCGATGCGTAGTACTTCGCGCGGTGCTTCGGTAGACGGCTCTTCCACTCGGTCTTGCCGCTCCTCGCGTCGATGCACTCGACCTCGCCGCCGTCCCGCAGGACGTAGATCTTCGCACCGTCCGCGGCCGGCGTCGGAACGAAGGACCCGGTGCCCTGACGTGTCCACACCCGGTGGGAGTCGCTCACGTCCCCCTCTCCGCCGAGCCGGATCCCGGCGAGACGGCTCCCGCGTCCGTACGGAACGACCGCCATGCCGCTCGTGATGACGGCGGACGCGACGGCGACCCAGTTGCGCTTCTCCTCGGGGTTGAAGCCGGCGCAGGACCACAGCAGCTTGCCGTTCTCGGCGGCGTACCCGGTCAGTCGCTCCGCCCCCCAGACCACGATGACCTCCTTGCCGTCCCGCTCGACGACGGTCGGGGTCGCGTAGCTGTGATCACCCTCGACCGGACACTCGTAGTTGCGGGACACCTTCCAGCCGATCTCGCCCGACTTCTTGTCGAAGGCCGCGACGAAGGACTCCCCCTCGTGCATCACGGCGATCACCGCGTGCTTGCTGGTGAAGACCGGCGACGTGCCGATGTCCCAGTAGAGCGTGTCGCGACCGAAACGCTCCTGCAGGTTGGTGCTCCAGAGCAGCTGGCCACCGGTGGTCAGACCGGCGAAGTTCCCGCTGCGGAAGTACGCCGCGACGTACTTGCCGTCCGTGACCGGAGATGGATTGCTGCTCGACCCGTTGCGGTGCTTGCCCTTGCGCGTCTTGCCGATGCTCGTCGACCACTGGAGCCGGCCCTTCCAGTCGTACGCCAGGAGCGCGTCCCGTCCTTCGAGCGGCGCGGTCACCAGGACGCGATCACCCCAGACCGCGGGCGTCGAGCACCCCTTGCCCGGAAGCTCCGTCTTCCAAGCGAGATTCTGCGAGCCGCTCCACGTCGTCGCATAGCTTCCGGACACCGCGCTCCCGGTGCCCTTGGGGCCGCGCCACGAGGGCCAGACCCGCTCCGGAGCCTGCTCCGCCGCGAGCGACCGCGCCAGGCAAGCAGCGGTGAACAGCAGTACAGCCGGCAAGGCTCGTCGAATCTGCATGAAGCTCTCTCCCGAGGGTCTCTCTGTCTGTGGTGGGTTGAAGATACTCCCGAGGCGTGACACGACCAACAGCTCCTCTATTTCGCCGCGGCGGCGATCTCGGCGCGGATCTTCGGATCCTCGCAGTGGGTGTCGCCGGTCCGCGCTCCGTAAGCGGCGAGGTCCGCAGCAAGCTGCCGGACGACCGCCCGGCTCCCGGGATCGCTGAAACGATTTCGACGCTCCTGCGGGTCCGTCTCGAGGTCGAAGAGCCATGGACGATCGTTCTTCGAGAAGACGAGCTTGTAGCGGTCGCTGACGGCACAGACCCAGATGTTCCCGGGGGTGCTGCGCAGAAACGTGACGTCGCGCCACGAACTCGGCCGGTGAGCGGTGAAGAGCTCCGACGCATCGCGCCCCTCGACTCCGTCGGGCACGTCGGCTCCCATCAGCGAGAGAACGGTCGGGAGAAAGTCGACGGACGAGAGAGCCTCCCGGATCTCCGTCGCGGCCTTCACCTTCGAGGGGTAGCGTAGCAGGAACGGAACGCGGGCCGATCCCTCGTAGGGCACCCCCTTGTTGAGCCGTCCGTGCTCGCCGCAGAGATCGCCGTGATCCGACGTGAAGACGACGACGGTGTGATCGAGCGTCCCGCCCTCCCGCAGCACCGCAAGGAGACGCCCGACGTTGTCATCGATGCACTTGACCATGCCGAAGTACGCCGGCATGAGGCGACGCAGCGCACGAGCGTTCAGCTTGCCGGCCGGCTTCGCCCAGCCCGGAGTCTCCGCGGCGCTCTTCTTCAGAGTCGCCGGAATCGGCACGTCGACGTTCGCGTACATCGTGTCGTACGGCGGCCGGACCGTGTTGGGACCGTGAGGATCGGGAAGACTGAGCACGTAGCAGAACGGTCGCTCACGATTCCGTCGGACGAACTCGATCGCCTTGTCCGTCAGCCAGTCGGTCGTGAAGGACCGCTTGTCCGCGCCCTCGACGCCGTAGCTCGGCTTTCCGCCTCGCCTGGACGCGACTCGCGGTCCCGTCTCGGTGTCCTCCAGCTTCTTCCAGTGCCCCCGGTTGAACATGAAGCGGTTGTCGTCGAAGCCGAACCTGCGCTTCGGCGCCCACTGAGGCTTGCCGTCGCCGTCCAGGTGCCATTTTCCCGCATAGCCGGTCGCGTAGCCTCGGCGGCGAAGGAGTTCGGCGAAGGTGATGATCTTGTCGTCGAGCGGGATGTTGTTCGTCACGACCGAAGTATTCTGAGGATAGCGGCCGGAGACCAACGCGGCTCGAGAAGGAGAGCACACCGGCGTCGAGGCATAGAAGCTCGTGCACCTCGCCCCCTCCTTCGCCAGCGAGTCGATATGCGGAGTCTCGACGATCTCACCGCCGTAGCAGGAGAGCGTGCCGTAGTGATGCTCGTCGGTCTCGATGACGAGAAGGTTCGGGCGGCTCTTCGTCGGTCCGTCTGCCGCGACCGGAGCCGCGACGATGAGCAGCGCGCAGAGCCCCACGAGAGGGCGACGTGAGAGGGCTGGGAAGACTTGCATGGAGAGGTCCGTCGATCCGTCAGGTTGTCTCGTCAGTTTGTCGTCCGTTACGTGTCGAGTTGCCGTCGTTCGTTCCCGGCGCGGGTCACAGCCGCGGCCGCGGCGGCTTCACCGGAGCCTGCCACGGGACGACGCCCTTCGCCTTCAGCTTGCGGCGATAGACCCGGTCACCACAGGTAGCGTAGAGCGTGTCCAGCTCCGGGCCGCCAAAGACAACAGCCGAGAGCCATGCGCCGTGCGGCTTCGCCAGGATCAGATGCACTCGGCCGAGCTGATCGAAAACCTGCACGCCGAGCATCGAGGCCACGTAGAGCCGTCCCTGCGTGTCCACCGTCATGCCGTCGGCGCCGCTGCCGCTCGCCTCGTCACCGAGGTGAACCCAGCCGTAGCGCTGCTTGTGCTCGAGCTTGCCGTCCGCAGCGATACGAAACGAGTAGAGGAAGCGGCCGAGCGAGTCCGAGGCGAGCAGAAATGCCTGGTCGGCCGACGAGATCACGCCATTGGGAAAACCGATCCCCTCGTCCACGACGGTGGCCTTCCCTGCGGCGTCGACGTGCCAGAGCCTGCGGTTCGTCGGATCGGTGAAGTAGAGCCCGCTGCGCAGGACGACCAGGTCGTTGGGGGTCACCCGCGAGACGACCGTCTGCTCCTTGCCCGCCGCGTCGTACCGGACGATCTCCTGCGTGCTCGAGCGGCACGCATGGAGACGGCCCTCGGGGCCGAACATCAGCCCGGTCGCGTTCCGGCTATCCTCGACGAAGACGCTGACCTTGCCGTCGAGCCCGACCCGGTGGATCTTGCCGCTCGGAACGTCACTGAAGAAGACCTCGCCCGCAGCGTTGACCGCTGGCGCGTCGGTGAAGCCGTGGCCTTCGCTGACGAGCTCCCAGCGTTCATCCGGGAGGAGGATGTCGGTGCGCCGCTTGCCGCGCTTGCGCGGGTCACCGCCCGTACCGGCGCGGACCGGCCGTGGATGGTCACGCCAGAGCCAGCGCAGCGCTTCGGGCAGGATCGCCGTCGAGTGCTTGCCGTTGTGGCCCCCGGTGCCCCAGACGTGCTCGACGTCGTAGCCGGCCCACTCGAGCGCTGACAGCATCGTCCGATTCGCGGCCCACCAGTCGCCTCCGTAGAGGTTCAGGTCCCTGCTACCATCTTGCAGGAAGATCCGGATCGGCTTCGGCTCGCACTTGCGCACCAGCGTCGGGTACTCGTTGCCGCCACGCAGCCCGACAAAGGTGCCGATCGTGCTGAGCACGCGACGGAACGCATCGGGGCGCTCCCAGGCGACCGTGAACGCGCAGATGCCGCCCGAGCTCGCACCGGCGATGGCCCGGTCGTTCGGATCGTCGCTGAGCGCGTACGTCTTCGCGACCTCGGGAAGGATCTCCTCGATGAGAAAACGCGCGTAGCGGTCTCCCATGGAGTCGTACTCGAAGCTGCGGTTGAAGCGCGGGTGAGAGTCTCCACGCCCCGCAGGGACCACGCCCGGCTCGATGAAGACGCCGACCGTCACCGGCACCTCCTCGCGGTGAATGAGATTGTCCAGAACGACCGGCAGCCGCCAGCCTCTCGCACGGCCGAGCCCGTCCTGAACGACAAGAGTGCAGGCCGGCTTCTGCGCGTCGTACTGCGCGGGGACGTAGATCCAGTAGCGGCGCGTCGTGCCCGGGAAGATCTTGCTCTGACTCCAGACGAAGGGACCCTCGACCTTTCCCTCGAGGACTCCTTCCTGACGCTTCGAATCCGGACCGGGCTCGTAGTCGTCCTGCGCGGAAGCCGCCCGTGCAAGCGTTCCGAGAACCAGCGCGACCGCCGTCGCCGAAAGAGCCGTCCTCGGCCTCATCGGTCGCTCCCCCCGTCGTCGAAGTCGTCCTCGAAGTCGTCCTCGAAGTCCTTCTCGAAGTCGCCCGGGCGGACCCACCCGGCGCGCACCTTCTCGCCGTTTCTGTAGCGCTCGTAGAAGTTGCGGCCCCCCCCGTTCGCGTAGAGGTATTCATCAAAGACGGTCCCCTTGCCGAGAACCCGCGGATCACCCTGCTCCTTCAGCTCCCGCAAGAGCTGCTCCTCGAGCGCCTTCTTCTCCTTCTGGTGGACCGTGGAGTCGGCAAGGTTGAGGAGGCAGTACGGGTCCTCCAGGACGCTGTACATCTCCTCGCGAGGCCGGCGGCCGAAGCAGAGCTGCCAGAGGTGGCGTTGCTCCTTCATGGTTCTCGTCTTCAGCACCTGGGTCTTCGTCGGACTGCCGTCGCAGTTCAGGTAGCCGGTCTCGGGGTTTCCCGCGGGCCAGCGGCGCGTCTCGAAGTTGCGCAGGTACATCTTGCCGCCCTTGACGATGCCGCGAATCGGGTATCCCACGTCACCCGGCCGGCCGATGTCGTGCCGCTCCTTGCCGATCAGCACGTGATCGCGAGCAGGATTCACCTGGCCCGGCTTCCCCGAGCGGAAAACGTCGGTGAGGCTACGTCCGGGCGTCGGCTTCATCCCGGTCGCCTCCCAGCTGACGCCGGCGAGCTCGACGAACGTGGGTGCGAAATCGATGAAGCTGACGTGGTCGTCGACGACACGACCGGGCTTGCTGATACCGTTCCTCCACATGATCGCGAGCGGCAGATGATTCGAGATCTCGTACTCCTGCCCCTTCGCGCGTGGAAACGGCATGCCGTTGTCAGCGGTGACGACGACGAGTGTGTTGTCGAGCTCGCCGCGATTCTCGAGCAGCGCGAGCATGCGAACGAGGTGAGCATCGAAGTGCTCGATCTCGAAGGCGTAGTCGAGCATGTCGTTGCGCACGATCTCGTTGTCGGGCCAGAAGCCGGGGACCGCATCGATGTCGGAGATCTTCTTGCCCCCCTTGGCGGCACCGGCACCGTACTCGTACCCGCGATGCGGCTCGTAGGCGCCGTACCAGAAGCACCATGGAGAACCGGCGGGCCGAGCATCGAGAAAGTCCGCGAAGTTGCGTGCGTAATCGTTGCTCGAGATTCCGCGAGCAGGAGGCCTCGCCTTGCGCTTCTCGAACGGCTTTCCGGCGAGCTGACGCTTCTTGCCGTTCCCATCCCGTGCGATGCCGGGAGCCCACCCCTTCGCGGTCTTGCCGACGAAATAGCCGTGCTCCGCGAGAGCCTCGGGGTAGGTCCGGAACTGCAGCGGAAAGAACGGGATGTGGTTGCAGGCCTCCTCCAGCTGCCAGGAGTTGCGCCCGGTGAGGATACATGCGCGCGACGGCGAGCACTTGGCGTTCGGCGTGTACGCATTGTTGAAGAGGATGCCCTCGCGCGCGACCCGGTCGAAGCCCGGCGTCTTCACCCACCGACACCCGTACGCGCCCATGTGGGGATAGGATGCGTCGTCAGCGATGCAGAAGAGGATGTCGGGACGCGCCGGCTCCTCGGCGACAAGCTCGCAGGACCCGACGAGAACGAACACGCAGACGAGCCACGAGCGACGGTTGTCGGACGTCATCGAAAAAACCCTCGTGATCCGGAGATGGAGCGAGCATCCTAACCGATGAAGGCGCGACGTCGAATCCCCAGATCCTCGGTTGCCCCGACGGCCGCACGCCATCATGAGCCACCGTCACTCGTAAAATCGAGGAGAAGAGCCGTGATCGAGCAACGACAGGTCAACACCTCTCGACGACGATTTCTCCGCACGAGCGTGGCGTTCACGGCCGGCGCAGCGATGCCGCTTCCCTTCGTCACCGCCGGCGGCCTCGCTCCCCCGAGCGAGCGCCTGAACATCGCGGTCATCGGGGTCGGCGGTCGAGGGCAGCGTCTGACCAAGGGATTGCTGCGCTACGACGACGTCCGCATCGCGGCGATCGCCGATCCGACGGACAAGGAGGACTACGCGCGATTCTACTACCGCGGCACCTCCGGACGCCTGCCGGTCAAGAACCTCATCGACAAGCACTACGTCGGCAAGGGGCTGAAGGACTTCACGCCGAAGGACTACGTCGACTTTCGCCGGATGCTCGACAAGGAGAAATCGCTCGACGCGGTCGTCGTCGCGACACCGGACCACGTGCACGCGCACGGGACGCTCGCGGCGATCCGTCTCGGCAAGCACGTCTACTGCGAGAAGCCGCTGACACACTCGATCGAGGAGGCGCGCAAGGTCACCGAGGAGGCCCGGCGCGCGAAGGTCGCGACGCAGATGGGCAACCAGGGCAACTCGGGCGAGGGCATCCGACAGATGTGCGAGTGGATCTGGGACGGCGCGATCGGCGGCATCCGCGAGGTTCACGCCTGGAGCGGCGCCAAGGGATGGGCCGGCGAGTACCGCGATCGACCGAAGGAGACGCCTGCCGTGCCGAAGGAGATGAACTGGGACCTGTGGCTCGGCCCGGTAAAGCACCGGCCGTACCACCCGGCGTACGCGCCGTACAACTGGCGCGGCTGGTGGCGCTTCGGGACCGGGGCCGTCGGCGACATGGGGTGCCACAACATCGACCCGGCGCTGGCCGCGCTGAGGCTCGAGTATCCGAGCATCGTCGAGGCGAGCACGACCGGCATCTACCCGGAGACCGTGCCGCTCGGGTCCATCATCAACTTCACGTTCCCGCGCCGCGGCGACCACGCGCCGGTGAAGCTCACGTGGTACGACGGAGGGCTCCAGCCTCCGCGCCCGCGAGAGCTGAAGCCGGGTCAGAACCTCCCTGGCGAGGGAATCCTCTTCATAGGCAAGAAGGGAAAGATCCTCGCCGGCGGCTGGAGCGGCGCGCCGCGCTTGCTTCCGGAGGCGCTCGACAAGGATTACGAGCGACCGCCAAGGACGCTTCGCCGCGTAGCCGCTCACGACCGCGCCTGGCTCGACGCGTGCAAGGGCGGACCGCCGGCGAGCTCGCGGTTCGACTACTCCGGACCGCTCACCGAGCTCATGCTGCTCGGCAACGTGGCGCAGCGCACGGGTGAGAGGCTCCTCTGGGACGGCGAAAACATGCGCGCCACGAACAGCAAGAATGCCGACCAGTACGTACGCCAGGAGTACCGGAAGGACTGGACGCTGTAGTCTCTGATCCAAAGCTGGGCGCGAGGCGACACGCCCCGGCTCGAGCCCTCGGTCTCGACAATAACCCGGCACCGGCCACGGACAGCCGGTGCTCGGGGTCACCCCATACCGACGTTCCGATCCGTGGCGACCGGGTCGGGGCCGCTACGCGATCACATCCCGGATCACGTGCCCGTGCACGTCCGTCAAGCGCCGCTCGATGCCGTTGTGGTAGAACGTCAGGCGCTCGTGGTCGAGCCCGAGGAGCTGCAAGACGGTCGCGTGGAGGTCGTAGACCGTCGTGACGTTCTCGACGGCCTTGTAGCCGAAGTCGTCCGTCGCACCATAGGTGAACGGCGCCTTGACCCCGGCTCCCGCCATCCAGGCGGTGAAGCCCGACGGGTTGTGGTCGCGGCCGCTGGCGCCCTTCTGGAAGGTCGGCATGCGGCCGAACTCGGTGCACCATACGACGAGCGTGTCGCTGAGAAGGCCACGATCCTTGAGGTCCGCAATCAGCGCCGCCGCCGGTTGATCGAGCACCGGACCGTGAATGCTGTACTGCTTCTTCAGCACCTTGTGCCCGTCCCAGTTGCTGACGCCCTCGCCACCCGTCTGGTACGCGCCATTGAAGAGCTGGACGAATCGGACGCCCTGCTCGATCAAGCGCCGAGCGAGAATGCAGTTGCGCGCGAACGACGCCTTGAGCTTGTTGCTCGAGTCGTCGGCACCGTACATTCGCAGCACGTGCTTTGATTCGGTCGACAGGTCGCTGACCTCCGGAACGCTGAGCTGCATGCGCGCGGCGAGCTCGTAGCTCGAGATGCGCGCGGCGAGCTGCGTGTCCCCGGGAAAGCGGGAGAGGTGGCGTCGGTTCAGACCGTCGAGGAACTCGCGCGTGGCGACGTCCCTGGCCCGCGGAATGTCACCCGGACGCGCCAGGTTGAGGATCGGCTTCGTCGCGTTGAACTCCGTGCCCTGGAAAGCAGCCGGCAGGAAGCCGGGCCCCCAGTTGTTGACGCTCGACTGCGGCGTGCCGCGCGGATCCGACACAGCGACGTACGCTGGAAGGTTCTCGTTCTCGCTGCCGAGCGCGTACGTGACCCACGCACCCATGCTCGGGAAGCCGTCGAGCGTGAAGCCCGTCGACATGAAGTTCTCGCCGGGACCGTGCGTGTTCGTCTTGCCCGTGAGCGAGTGGATGAAGCAGATGTCGTCGGCCAGGTCGCCGAGATGCGGCACGAGGTCGGAGACCATCTTCCCGCACTGACCCCGTGGGCGGAAGTCCCACGGGCTGCGTTGCAGACTGCCCTGCTCGCCTTGAAACGTGATCAGCTTCTTGCCGCCGGGCATCGGCTGGCCGTGCCGCCGGATCAGCTCCGGCTTGTAGTCGAAGGTGTCGAGATGGCTGCAGCCGCCGGAGCAGAAGATGACGAGAACATTCTTCGCCTGCGGTCGGAAGTGCGAAACGCGTGCTTCATGCGGGCGCGCGGGATTGATTCGCGGACGGATCGGCACCTTGCCGCCCGGCGCCAGGCGCTGCTTTTCCTCGCCGATGAGCCCCCGCGACGCGAGCATCGACGCCAGGGCGATGCTGCCCAGACCCGTGCTGAAGTCGCCGAGGAATCCACGCCGATCGAGAGGGGGTCTCAGCGATTCTTGGGAGGTCATGGGACGAAGACGAACTCGTTGGCGTTGAATAGCGCACGGCAGAACGCGTCGAGACCGTGCTCCTCGACGAAGGCGACGGAGTCGCGTGCCTCGTCGTCCACGGCGGCGCGCCCGAAGACGAGACGAAATCCTCGACGGACTCGCGCGTCCCCGTCAGAAGCCTCCTTCTCGAGACGCCTCGCCAGCAAGGCGGCCTGCTGGAGGACGAACGTGCTGTTGAAGAGACTCAGCGCCTGCAGCGGCGTCGTGGAGCTGCTGCGCTTCGGCATCACCTGGTTCCCGTCCGGACAGTCGAAGACGCCGAAGACCGAGTCCTGCTCCTGACGCACCTTTGTCATGTAGACCATTCGCCGCCAGTCCGCTGGACCGTAAGACTTCTTCGGAAAGAAGTGCCGGACGTTCTCCAGCTGAATCTCGAAGCCGCTGAATCCGGGGCCGCCCATCGACAGGTCGAGAACGCCGCTCACCCTCAGCATGCTGTCGCGGATGGCCTCGGCCTCGAGACGACGTGGCGGAAAACGCCAGAGGAGGCGCGAGCCGACGTCCACCCGGAGCGCGTCCTCGCGTGGCCGGCCCGATTGCCGAAAGGCGCTCGAGAGAAGAATCAGGCGCTGGACGTGCTTCATCGACCAGTCCGAGCGCACCAGCTCCGTCGCGAGCCAGTCGAGCAGCTCGGGGTGCGTCGGCAGCGTTCCGCTGGCGCCGAAGTCGCTCGGCGTGTCGACGATCGCCGAGCCGAAAGTGTACTGCCAGAGACGATTGACGACGACGCGCGGCGTCAGCGGATTCTCACGACTCGTGATCCACTCGGCGAATTCGACGCGACGCATCCGCTCCGGAGAGCTCTTCGCGAGCTCGAGCGTCCCGAGCGCCGCGATCGTGCCGGGCGTAACCTCCTCGCGCTTTGCCTGAGGCTCGCCGCGGTAGAGGCGATGCGTCGGTCCGGGCTGCTTGAACTTGCCGGAGTAGACCTTCAGCGGTTTGGTGACGGTATCGAGCCTCTTCCGCGTGCTGGTCAGCTCCGCGAGCGCACGCCGGCCGCGCTCAGCATCCTCGGCAGGAAATCGGTCGAATCGGTAGGCAACCTCGACCCGCCTGCCCCAGGAGACCGGAATCCGATCGTCCGAGCTCGCGACGCGCCGCCACTTTCCGGGCTCGACGGCGGCCTCGATCGTGTACGACGTCGCGAGCCGATCCTTGTAGCGGCCTTCACGGTCACGGGCCCACTCGATGCGATCGATCGACAGCACCCGCGGCAGCTCGATCTGGACCCAGCCTCGCCCGCCGGTGTTCGAGATCCAGCTGCGGCTGTTGCCGTACTGACCGTCGTTGATGTGCTCGAGCTTGTGAAAGGCGTTACCGGCGTAGTTCCCCGACGAAGACGTTCTCGCGCCCTTGCTCGCGAGCGCGACGTTTTCACCCGCCGAGTAGATCTCGAGCTCGTCGATGCACGGCTCGGAGCCATTGGTCGCGTGGATCGTGAACCGGACGTAGCGCGCATCGACACGCTCGACTCTCTCGATGTTGTGAGTCGGCCGCACCATCGGCCGCAGATGCGGGGAGATCGACGGCGTGTCCGTCGCGCTCTCACCAACGCCCTCGAGAACGAGCAGGTCCGACGAGATCGCGTCGCCGGTCTTCCCACAACGAAGTGCGATGACGCTATCGCGTCCGAGATTCCACACGCCACCGTCGAGAACTCCGCTGAACAGCGAGGTGTTTCGTGGCTCACCGCTCCTGTCGCTGAAGCGCTGCTGATCGACGACGGCGATGACCGTCTGGTCTTCCGCCGTCTCGAGCCGCCCATCGCGATCGAGGACGTACTCGGCGTCCCGCGAGTGAGTCACGTACCCGCTGCCCCACGAAATCCAGACACGGAAGCGTCCCTCGACCAGCAGTCGATACGATGCGACGAACCGTCCGGGACGGTTCGTCCACCAGGTGTAGCTGCCGTCGCTGATGTTCGGGCCGTGAGACGCGGAGCCAGGGTCGTCGCGCTGACCGCGAGCGAGGCCCTCGGCATGCTCGACCCTTCCGGCAGGGGCGACGAGAGCGGTCAGTCCACGCGCTCGCGGACCGGCGGCCGCCGAGTCATCGATCGGAAAGACCCCGGCTCTCGCGACGTCGAGAAAGCGCTCCAGATCGCGCTTCAGGTCGCTCACCCTCGCCTCGATCCGCGCTCTCTCCTCGATGCTCGCGGCCCGCGGAGGAAGATCACGGTCACCGTGCTCGACGCCGGCGAGCACCGCCTGGATCGCGTAGTAGTCCTTCTGACTGATCGGATCGAACTTGTGATCGTGGCAACGCGCACAGCCGAGGGTAAGACCGAGGAAGGTCGTACCGGTCGTGTTGATCATGTCCGCGAGCTCGTCCTGCCGCTGCATCAGGACCAGGTTGATGTCCGGGCTCTTGACCTGATCGCAGGGACCGCCGACGAGGAAGCCGGTGGCGACTTCCGCGCCCATCGCGTCGCCGGCGATCTGCTCGCGCACGAACACGTCGTAAGGCTTGTCCGAGTTGAACGCGTCGATCACGTAGTCGCGGTAGTGCCACGCGTTCGGCCGCTCGCGATTCATCTCGAAGCCGTGTGTCTCCCCGAATCGCACCAGGTCGAGCCAGTGACGCGCCCAGCGCTCGCCGTAACGCGGGCTCTCGAGAGCACGGTCGACGAGCTCCTCGTAGGCATCCGAGCTCGAGTCCAGGACGAAGCGATCGATCTCTTCCGGCGTCGGCGGCAACCCGTGAAGGACGAGATGCAGACGGCGGATCAGCGTCACCCGGTCCGCATCCTTCGACGGCTTCAGGTCGCGGGATGCGAGCTTCCGCAGGATGAACGCATCGATGCCTCCGCGCACCCACGGGTCATCACTCTTCGGTGGATCCCGCGCACGCAGCGGCTGGAACGACCAGTGATCGCTCTCGAGCTTCGCCGACTCGACAATCTTCACCGCGCCGTTCGTCATCGCCGCGCCTTGATCGATCCAGGCGCGCAGGATGCCGATTTCGCCCCTCGTCAATCGCTCGCCCTTCGGCGGCATGACCTCGTCGGGATCGACGCCTGCGACGAGGTGAATCAGTCGGCTGTTCGCGCTCTTCCCCGGGACGATCGCGGGATTCCCGGTATCGCCTCCCTCGAGAAGGATGTCGCGCACATCGACACGAAACTCGCTCTTCTGGCGTCGCGGTCCGTGACACTTGACGCAGCG
>CAYMLL010000067.1:19302-27423 GCA_964390645.1 uncultured Planctomycetia bacterium
GACGTCGGCGTCGAACGACACCTCGCGCGCGACCGCCGAAGGCAGTGTTCCCTCATCGGCCGAGAGACGGCTCACCAGGAGCGAGAAGACGACCGAACAGAGAGCTCGAACTGGCGACACGTCGTACAAACCCCGCAGTGCGAAGGACGCTGATTCCTGACGGTTTCCATTGTAGCAAAGGCAATAACGTGCGCGAACTCGACGCAGAGAACTAATTTTCTGGCGAACTCGGAGGGCCATTCGCACCCTTGCATCTCGCGACCCTGAGATCGCGGCCTGTCGACGTCTTCCGGTGCGCGCCGATCGAGACGCGCCCGAGAGGCGTGGCTCCCGGTCAATCGGCAGCGAGTGCCGGGAGCAGCCTCCCTCCGGGCAGCGCGGTAATAACTGCGCGGCCCGGAGGCGGACGCTTGCGCCACATGGGCTCGAGCCCTTAGGCTCGGTCTGGCATGCGCGCGAACCCTCGACCCCTTTTCGTCAGAGCCGTTCTGATTCTCACAGCGCCCTGGCTCGTCGCCGACGACGACGTGAGCTACGTGCGCGACGTACGTCCGATCCTGTCGCAGAAGTGCTTCGCGTGCCACGGGCCCGACAAGTCCGCGCGCAAGGCGCGACTGCGGCTCGACGTCCGCGACTCGGCCGTACGCGTGCTCGGCGGAAGCGAGCCCGGCGCGAGCGAGCTCCTCGGACGCATCTCGTCGAACGACCCCGACGAGGTCATGCCGCCCCCGGAATCCCACAAAAAGATCACGCCCGCCGAGGCGAACACGCTGCGCCGCTGGATCGCGCAGGGTGCGCCGTACGCCGCTCACTGGGCATTTCGGCCACCGCGACGACCGGACCTTCCAGATGTCGAGGACCGCGACTGGGAGACGAACGCCATCGACCGACTCGTGCTCGCGAGGATCGAGGCGCAGAACGGTCACCCCTGTTCTCCGGCGGATCCCGTCACGCTGATACGGCGCGCGACCTTCGATCTCACCGGTCTTCCTCCGACGCCGGACGAGGTCGACGCCTTTCTCGCCGACGACTCGCCCGAAGCCTTCGAGAAGGTCATCGACCGTCTCATCACCTCTCCCGGCTACGGCGAGCACGGCGCCGCAGCCTGGCTCGACGCCGCTCGCTACGCTGACACCGACGGCTACCAGAACGATCGCTATCGCTATCAGAACGTCTGGCGTGACTGGATCATCCTCGCGCTCAACGATGGTCAGCCCTTCGACGAGTTCGTCGTCGAGCAGATTGCCGGTGACATGATCCCCGGCGCGACGTTGATGCAGCAGATCGCGTCCGGCTTCGGGCGCAACCATCGCATCAACTCGGAGGCCGGGTCGATCGAGGCGGAGTGGCGCGCCGAGTACGTCGCCGATCGAGTGGACACGCTGGGCACGATGTTCCTCGGCCTCACCGTCGGCTGTGCGCGCTGCCACGACCACAAGTACGACCCGATCTCGCAGACCGAGTACTACCGCCTCTTCGCGTACTTCAACAACGTCCCCGAGTTCGGCGTCGGGCCGAACAACGGCAACAGCCCGCCCTTCATCAAGGTCCCGAAGAGCTGGCCGCTCCTGCGCGACGAGGAGAACCGCAAGATCGTCCCCGACGTGATGAAGTTCCAGAAGAACACGTACGGCGGCGGTGTCGTCCGTCCGAAGCCCGGCGGCACCGACACGGTCATGGTGATGGCGGAACTCGCCGAACCGCGCACGACCTACCTCCTGAAACGTGGACGGTACGATGCCCCGGACAGGACGCGAGAGCTCACGCCGGGCGTGCCGGCAAGCCTCGACATCGTCCCCGGGCCGAAGCCCACGAACCGCCTCGAGCTCGCGCGCTGGCTCGTTCATCCCGCGAATGCGCTGACGGCGCGCGTCACGGTCAATGGGCTCTGGCAGCGGATCTTCGGCGTCGGGCTCGTGAAGACCAGCGAGAACTTCGGCTCTCGCGGCGAGCCGCCGAGCCACCCGCTTCTGCTCGACTGGCTCGCCGTCGAGCTGGTGGACAGCGGCTGGGACGTTCGCTCGCTGGTGCGTAAGATCCTCCTGAGCTCGACCTACCGTCAGGCCTCGAGCGCCGCGAGGGAGTCGTTCATCGAGGATCCTCAGAACCGGCTTCTCGCGCGCGGGCCGCGTTTTCGTCTCTCCGCGTTCGCGATCCGCGATCAGTCTCTTCAGTCGAGTGGGCTGCTCGCGAGGAAGATTGGCGGGCCTTCGGCCAAGCCGTACATGCCGCCGAAGATCTGGCGGTCGATCTCCAACAACAAGTACACGCAGGACCACGGGGAGCAGCTCTATCGGCGCAGCCTCTACACGTACTGGCGACGCACGATTCCGCCGCCGACGATGGTCAGCTTCGATGCGGCCGAGCGCGAGGTGTGCGTCATACGCAAGGACCGTACGAACACGCCGCTCCAGGCGCTTACGCTGATGAACAACGTCGCCTTCGTCGAAGCATCGCGCTTTCTCGCTTCCCGCATGATGCGCGAAGGAGGCGAAGACGCCGAATCGCGGATCGCGTTCGGCTTCCGTCTGACCACGGGACGCCGTCCCGACGCAGCCGAATCGTCGATGCTCGCGAGCGCGCACCTCTCGTTCCTCGCGCGCTTTGGCTCGGCTCCGGATGCCGCGAAGAAGCTGCTCGCGGTCGGCGAGAAGAAACGCGACGCGGCCATCGATCCCACGGAGCATGCAGCGATGACGATGCTCGGCTCTCTGCTCCTCAACCTCGACGAGACGATCACCAAGGAATGATGCCGGCTCCGCAGATGAACGACCCCGCTCCCGCTCTCCGGATCACCCGCCGACACCTGCTCGGCGGCGCCGGCGCCGGCATCGGCGCGCTGGGATTGGGGTCCCTGCTCGACTCGAGACTGCTCGCCGGCGGCGTCGAGAAGCACGGCACGCTCGGCGGCCTGCCGGAGCTCCCCCACTTCGCTCCGAAAGCCGCCCGCGTCATCTATTTGTTCCAGTCAGGCGGTCCTTCGCAGCTCGACCTCTTCGACCCCAAGCCCGGGCTGCTGAAGCTCTTCGGCAAGGAGGTGCCGCGCTCGGTCTACCCCGACGCGCGCAAGACGACGATGACCTCGGCGCAAGAGTCCTTCGCGACCGCGCCGAGCCGTTTCCGCTTCGAGCGACACGGGGACGGCGGAACGAGGATCAGCGAGCTTCTGCCTCACACCGCGAAGGTCGCGAACGAGATCTGCGTCGTACGCTCGATGTATACCGAAGCGATCAACCACGACCCGGCGATCACCTTCTTCCAGACCGGATCACAGATTCCCGGGCGACCGAGCATCGGCGCATGGCTGACCTACGGCCTCGGCGCGGAGACTCACGAGCTACCGTCCTTCGTCGCGATGAGCTCTCGCGGCTCGGGTCGCGCCGGTCAGCCTATCTACGATCGCCTCTGGGGAAGCGGCTTCCTGCCGTCGCACTACCAGGGTGTCAAGTTCCGCAACCAGGGCGACCCGGTCCTCGACATTTCGAACCCGCCCGGAGTCGATCGCGAGCTGCGCCGCGAGATGATCGACTTCGTCACCACGCTCAATCGCAAACGACTCGGCGAGACCGGTGACCCGGAGATCGCGACGCGCATCGCCGCCTACGAGCTCGCCTACCGCATGCAGATGTCGGTCCCCGACCTCACCGATCTCTCCGACGAGACCGCCAGCACCTTCGAGCTCTACGGCAAGGCCGCTCGCCGTCCGGGCAACTACGCTTACAACTGCCTCCTCGCTCGTCGACTCGCGGAGCGTGGCGTCCGCTTCATCCAGCTCTTCCACCAGGGCTGGGATCAGCACGGCAACCTGCCGAAACAGATCCGCGGACAGTGCGTGGACACCGACAGCCGACCGCCGGGCTGATCCGGGACCTCAAGCAACGGGGCATGCTCGACGACACGCTGATCGTCTGGGGAGGCGAGTTCGGCCGCACCGTCTACTCGCAGGGAAAGCTGACGAAGAAGTCCTACGGCCGCGACCACCACCCGAGCTGCTTCTCGATGTGGCTGGCCGGCGGCGGTGTTCGCGGCGGCATGACGCACGGGACGACCGACGACTACAGCGTCAACGTCGCGAACGACGGCGTCCACGTCCACGACCTTCAAGCGACCATCCTGCACCTCCTCGGCATCGACCACGAGCGGCTGACGTACGAGTTCCAGGGGCGGGACTATCGATTGACGGATGTGCACGGGCGGGTCGTGCGAGAGCTTCTCGCGTAGAAGCGGGCTACGGGTACCTCGACGTCTGCGGAATCACCGCTCGGCGAGCCGACGATTCGCCTCCTCGCGCATCGAGTCGATCGGAGCAGCTGTCTCGAGTCTGCCGAGAGCTACCGTGAGAACCCGGGCCGACCCTCTTCCGAGCCGGTCCATCACGTGTGACCAATCTGAAAGTCGTTCTTGCCGCAGCGATCCGCTCCGCGCAGAAGCCATAGCGGACGCATCGAAAAGTCGATCGTGTAGCCGGCCTGGTCGCCGGTCTCCATCATCGAGCGGTCGAAGTGCGACGTCGCGGGCAAGTAGCGGATCGCGATGCCGGCACGCCTGCGGGTCGAGCGATTCGCAGCCGATCCGTGGACGAGGTACACGTCGTGCAGAGACAGTTGACCGGCCTCGAGCTCGACGTCGACGGCCCGAGTCTCATCGAGATGCTCGTCGGCGACGCGCTGGTTGAGCGTCAAGTCATCCCGGTCGTCGCGCAGATGCCGCAGCAGCCGCGGCGGATTGTGCGAGCCGGGAACGACACGCATACAGCCGTTCTCGGCGACGCTATCATCGATCGCGACCCAGGCGGTGCATGTCGCCAGCGGCCGGATCGGCCAGTAGTGACCGTCCTGGTGCCACGGCACCTCCATGCCGTGGCCGCCGGGCTTGCAAAAGCTCTGGCATCCCCACAGGATCACGTCCGGGCCGATTATCTGCTCGACGAGATCGACGATATCGGAGTCCGTCGCCAGATCGAGGAAGGCGCCATCGCCGTGAATGCCCTCGGAGTTGAGACCCTGTAGATGAACGCTGACGAGACGCTCCGGTCGCGTCTCGCGGTTCTTCTCGATCACGCGGTCGAGCGCTTCGCGCAAACGCGTGACCTTCTCGCTCGACAAGCGAAACTCGGGGACGATATATCCGTCCTGACGGTATTTCTCGACCTCTGCCGTCGAAAGCTTCGCCACTCGCCTCCTCCCCTGCCTACGATGACAATAAACGCTCACACCACATCGCCGTACCATCCTACCCGAAAGGGGATCCCGATAAAGCGACTGACGGTCTTCATCTCGCTGCTCACGACCGTCGCCGCGGCCGACGACGGCACCTCGATCGCGGTCAGCGATGCGAGGAAGGACGCGCAGGGTTTTCTCGTCCACCACGTCGCATCACCATACCAGGCGGGAGAGACGCTCATTCGCGTGCTGCTTCCGGACAAACCGGCGGGCGGCGAACGCCTACGGGTCGTCTACATCCTCCCCGTCGAAGCCGGCGTAGGCACGCGCTGGGGCGACGGCCTCGTCGAGGCGAAGAAGACGAAAAGCCACGACCGCCACGGCGTCATCTGTGTCGCGCCGACGTTCTCCCGCGTGCCGTGGTTCGCCGACCACCCGACGAAGAAGGAGATCCGACAGGAGAGCCACTTGCTGAAGGTCGTGCTTCCCTTCGTCGAGAAGACGTACGCCGCTCGGAAGAGCGCCGACGGACGCCTCCTGCTCGGCTTCAGCAAGTCAGGCTGGGGCGCCTTCACGCTGCTCTTGCGAAACCCCGGGACTTTCGGCCGCGCCGTCGCCTGGGACGCGCCTTTGTTGATGACCGCCCCCGGAGCATACAGCTCGGGTCCGATCTTCGGCACGAAGGAGAGCTTCGCGAAGTACGAGGTGCTGGGTCTGCTCGGGAGACAGACGAAGAAGCTTCGCGGGTCGAAAAGACTGGTGCTGATCGGCTACGACAACTTTCGCAAGCACCACCAGGCGCTGCATGCGCGCATGGACGAGCTCGAGATCCCGCACGTCTATCGGGATGGTCCGAAGCGCAAGCACCACTGGTCGAGCGGCTGGGTGGCGGAGGCGGCGGAGCTGCTGGTGAGAAAGCCGACGAAGCAGCCACCGCCCCCCGCCGTGCCCGTGCCCGGGCACGGGTCCGACTGACCCCCTACCTGCCTTTCTTCACCGTGCCGTAAAACGTCGCCCGGTGCTTCTGCGCCATCGCCTTCATCCTCGCCGTGACCTCCGGGTGCTTCTCGGCGAGGTTCGTCGTCTCGTAGGGGTCGTTCTTCATGTCGAAGAGCGCCAGGCCGATTCGCGCCTGGTCGTACTTCCCCGCGGCTCCGTCCTTCCCCGGCGTCCTCAGCGTGCGGTAGGCGTGCGGGAGGTGCAGCTTCCATCGACCGTCTCCCGAGATCACGCCCTCGAAGCGTCTTCCCGCCGAGAAGGGGTAGTAGTCGTGCGGGCTCTTCGCGTCCGGCTTGCCCGTGATCAGATCGAGGACGTTCTTCCCGTCGATGGGGTTCCTCGGCAGATCGGCTCCCGCGAGGTGCGCGAACGTCGGCAGAAGATCGATCGTCGACAACGTACGCGACGAACGCGTCCCGGCAGCGATGCGACCGGGAAACCTCATCACACAGGCGCTGCGAACGCCACCGTCGAAGCTGGTGCCTTTTGCTTCACGATAGGGAGTGGTGCCGCCGTGGTTGCCGTAGGACACCCACGGGCCGTTGTCCGACGTGAAAACGACGAGCGTGTTGTCCGAAACGCCGGCGTCGTCAAGCGCCTTGACGATGCTGCCGACCGACCAGTCGATCTCCATCATCACGTCGCCGTAGAGTCCCGTTCCGGACTTGCCGGCGAACTTCTTGCTGACGAACAGCGGCACGTGCGGCATCGAGTGCGGCACGTAGAGGAAGAACGGCTCGCCCTTCTTGCGACGGATGAAGTCGACCGCGTCCTCGGTGTACCACGTCGTCAGATGCGGCTGGTGTTCCTTCGTCATGCGATCGATCGTCACCTTCCCGTTCTTCCAGTACTTGAGCGGAAAGCGACCCCAGTGCTTCGGGTTCTCGGGATGGAACTCCCACATGTCGTTCGAGTACATGAGCCCGGACGACTCATCGAAGCCGCGAGAAGAAGGACGTGTCGCGGGCTGGTCGCCAACGTGCCACTTGCCGAAGATCGCGCTGCTGTACCCCTTCTTCTTCAACACCTCGGCGATGTTCTCGAACTTCGGAGCGAGCCCTCTCGCGTTCGGGCCGTGGGCGCCGAAGACCTTCGTGCGTCCCGGATAGCACCCCGACAGCAGCGCGGAGCGCGATGCGGAGCAGACCGCCTGCGGCACGTAGAAGTTGTCGAAACGGCAGCCCTGCTTCGCGAGGCGATCGACGTTCGGCGTCTTGTACTTCGGCTTGCCGAAAGGCTCGAAGTCGCCCCAGCCGGAGTCGTCGAGGAAAATAACAACGAAGTTCGGCGGCCGCTTGTCATCAGCGGCCTGCGCCGGCGAGCTCGCCAAGAGAAGCGCGATCGATAGAAGAGCAGCGGTAATACGGGGCATGGTACACCTCCTCGTTTCGGGGTGGGAGAACACCACGTGTACATCCGGAGTCACGTGGGTGCAACGGAAACGACAACGGACACGGTGAGGGCTGGCTCCCGGCGGTCCGGGAAGGTGCCTGTCCCCGCCCCGGGAGTCTCCCGAGACGGAGCCAGACTCGGAGCCAGTCCCGGCCCCCCGGCTCCGCGGGCCTTGCCTCCTCGCCGACCCGTGGATAGCCTGGGCTGCTCCAGAGGAGTGCTCACGGAGGGTCCCCCGATGCGCTGCACGCGCTCGAAGACTGTTCTCGTCCGGTGGATACCGACAGCGATCTTGACGTTCGCGTCGTGCGCGATCGTCGCCGATGACGTCGAGGAGTATCGAGCCTTCGCAACGAGGACTCCCGGCGACGCGGGCGCCGGCCGGAAGGTCTTCGAGGGCGACAAGGCGAAGTGCTCGCGTTGCCACGTGGTCGGCACGGACGAGCGCAAGGCGGGACCGAATCTCCTCGGCATCGCCGACAAGCACCCGCGCGCGAAGCTGATTCACCACATCCTGAAGCCCAGCACCGAGATCCTCGCGGGCTACGCGACCCAGGTCATCGTCACG
>CAYMLL010000067.1:27433-28047 GCA_964390645.1 uncultured Planctomycetia bacterium
ACCAGGGAGAAGCGCACACCGGCATCGTCAAGAACCGCGGGGTCGAGACGCTCGAGCTGTGGATCGCGACCGGCGAGGTCATCAAGATCCCCACGAGCAAAATCGCGAGCGACAAGGCCGCCAGGCCTTCGCTGATGCCCGACGGCCTTCAGACCGAGCTGATGAAGGAGGAGTTCGCCGACCTGATTGCATACGTCGAGAGCCTCGTGGACCCGAACGCGTACCAGCACGCGTCGTTCGCGACGCCGGACGAGATCCAGTCGCTGAAGAAGCCGATTCGTCTCGTGCCAATCCACGGCGAGAAGCTGAGCTTCGGGCATCCGGTCTGGCTCGAGCCGATGCCCGGCCTACCCGACACCTTCGTCGTCGTCGAGAACGACCCGGCGAAGATCTGGCTCCTCGAGATCAGCAGCTCGGGCACGCGCAAGACGCTCTTCCTCGATCTCAAGAAGGAGATTCACACGGGGCAGCACATGGGTCTCATGGGACTCGCATTCCACCCGAGCTTCCTCCAGAACCGCAGGTATTTCCTCAACCACCACTACCTCGAGAACGGCGCTTTCGGCACCTACATCGTCGAGAGACGTGCGAGCGGCGACCTGCGCCGGGCCGCC
>CAYMLL010000068.1:0-27889 GCA_964390645.1 uncultured Planctomycetia bacterium
GGTTTCGTCATGTAGTCGTCGCCGCCGAGGTCGAGCCCGGTGATCTTGTCGCTGTCGAGCGACTTCGCGGTGAGGAAAATCACCGGCGTACTGATGTCGTTCCTGCGGAGGATCTCGCAGACCTCGAACCCGTTCATCCGCGGGAGCATCACGTCGAGGACGATGAGATCAGGACGATCGTCGATCGCTCGCTGCAGTCCCGACTCGCCGTCGGAAGCGACGAGCACCTCGAAGCCCTCGAACTCGAGGTTCTTCTGCAAACCGAACAGGAGCGACGAGTCGTCCTCGACGACGAGAATCCGCGGCTTCGCCTTGTTCTCCGGAACCTTGCTCAACGAAGATCTCCTACTCTGCCGCGATCACATGGGTCTTCTTCAGCTGCAGCGTGAATACGCTGCCCACGTTCACCTGGCTGGCCACCCTGAGCTCTCCATTGTGTACTTTCGCAATGTACCGCGAGAATGCCAAGCCCAAACCAGTGCCCTCGATCTCACGACTCAGGTAATCGTTCGAGCGGAAGAACTTCTCGAAGACGCGCTTCTGGTCACGCCGCGGGATGCCGACGCCACGATCGATGACCTCCAGTATGATGTCGTCGACGGTCTCGCGAATCGTCAAACTGATCTTCGTGGTACGAGGTGAGTACTTGGCAGCGTTCGAGAGCAAGTTCAGGACGAGCTCCACCATCGCTGCGCGATCCATCTGGATGTACGAAACGCGCTGCACGCTGCTGACCTCGACCTTCCGGGGACGGTCCTTCGTATGCTCGTGAAATAGCCGCACGGAGTCCCGGACGACGTCGTCCATCGAGCAGCTGCGAAACTGGAACACCTTCTGCTCGCGCTCGACCTTGGAGTACGCGAGCACCTTATCGATGAGCCCCTGGAGCCGATCACTCTCCCTGTCGATGAGCCTCAGGCACTGCGTCCGCTCCTCTTCGTCCGCAACGCGATTGGCCAGCAGTGTCTCGGTGAACATCCGGATCGCAGCCAGCGGTGTCTTCAGTTCGTGGCTGATGAAGCTGACGAAGTCCGACTTCAACCTGGCAGTCTTCGTCTCGACGAAGACGTACCGCAGCGTGTAGTAGACGCCGACGATGATCGTCAAGACGAGCACGATCACCGCCCAGGTGAAGGTCGCCAGCGTGAGCACCTCGAAGCTACGAAAGCCGACAGGGACCTCCCCGGAAGCCAGGAGGTAGCGCATTTCGTAGCTCTCGAAGGGCCTCGGAAGAGGCACCGTCGCGATCGGCTCGCTACCGGAAGATGAGCCGAACTCCAACTCATGGCCCGACCGACCCACCCCCACCCGCTCCGTGTCGATCTGCAGGTCCGCGAGCACCATCTCGATGTCGCGAAGGAACGACCGGGGCTCCAGCATCACGTGCACGACGAAGCCGTCGTCACCGGCGCGCGCGCTGAGAAACGTGGCGCCACCACCGTCGGCCACAGGCACGTGCGTGATGATCGGAGCACGCGGGGCCTCGAGACTTCGGACCGCCGCGGTGAGCGGCTCGCGCGCGGCGGCAAGGACCGCGGAGTCGATGGTGTACCGCCCCGATCCCCGCTGAGGGCCAAGCGCGAGGTTACCGGCGTAAGGCACTATCGCCTCCAGACGCTTGCGGTACATCGAGGCGACTCTCGACGGCAGCCATGGGCTCTCATCACGAAGGGTGCGCATCAGGCTCGTCGCGACATTCTCGACCTGCGGGCCGCCGACCTCTCGGAGGATCTCCACCTGACGCAGCAGGATCGGCGCCTTGCGCAGCACCCCGGTCTCGTCGACGGTCTCACCGAAGCGACGCAGCGCGTGGTCGAGATGTTCGAGCGACTCTCCCTGACGTCCGAGGCGGTAGCTGGTGCGCGCGGCACCGAGGACCGCTACCACGACGACGCTCTCGTCCTCGGATTCCAGGAGTCGAAGATACACCTCGTGAGCCTTCCGGAGCAGGGTCGCCCGCTCCGACCCCTGCGCCGGCTCCCCCTCCTCCGCCTCCCCCTCCCAACGACGTGCCTGCCGCAGCTCGGCGGAGTCGACGTTCGCCCAGAGCTCACGGTGCGGGGGGAGCCCGCGAAGCAGGTGCAAGCCCCGGACGTCGGAGTACAGCACGTCCGCGACGTCGGGGTCGACCCGCAATCTCGCCAGATGACGGCCGCGCTGATGAGCGTCGAGCAGACGGCGCTCGAGGCTGTCGAGGCGCACGGCCCAGCGCTCCGAGAGCCGCTTCCCGGTGTGCCGGAGCTGCTCGCGGAACGACTCCGAGACAAAATCCTTGACGAAGCGATCGGCCTGAAAGACCGTCACCAGTCCGAGGGCGGTGACGATGACGCTCGGGATGAAAATCGCGACCAGCACGGTCGCGACCAGCTTGATCGGGACGTTGCCGAACTTGCTCTTGAGCTTCTTGAACACGAGACCGTCCGGCCGAAGAGACGCTGGAAGGGAGCCCGACTCCCGGGTCCGGCGATTATAGCACGGTGTGAAGGAGGGAGGCGGACCACCGGTTGGCCTGGCCGGCGCAAGGGCTCGATCCGCTGGGCTCCACGGAGGCGGACGATCCCGGACAAGGCGAAGGGCGAGCTCGGTCCGCAAGCGGGAAGCGCAGTCGGAATCTCTCCGGGAGCCGACCTCGACACCGCAGACGTGCGCGAGTCGCGAGGCCGCGCCGTCAAGGGCTCACGTCCGGCTCAGCCGGACCTTCCCCGGGCGATCCTCCCCTTGCCCTTCCGTCGCGGTGGGCGATCCGCTCCCGGCGGCGGGCTCTTGCCTTCCAGGGCGCTGATCGCATCGCGCAGCTCCGCGGCTCGCTCGAACTCCAGCGACTCGGCGGCCTCGTGCATCCGCTTCTCGAGCTCCCCCAGACGCTCCCGACGGTCGAAGCTGCCCGCGTCCTCGCGCACGACCTGTCGCTCGACGCGGTGGCCACGAATCTCCTCCTCGATGCCCGGGACGATCTCCTTGCGGATGCCGCGAGGCACGATGCCGTGCTCCGTATTGAACTTCTGCTGCTGAACGCGGCGCCGCGATGTCTCGCCGATCGCGGCCTTCATCGAACGCGTCATCGTGTCGGCGTAGAGGATAACCCTGGCACGTTCGCTCCGCGCGGCCCGTCCCATCGTCTGCACGAGCGATGTCTCGGAGCGCAGGAAGCCCTCCTTGTCCGCGTCGAGGACGGCGACGAGCGCGACCTCGGGCAAGTCGAGCCCCTCACGCAGCAAGTTGACACCGACAACGACGTCATAGCGGCCCCGACGCAGATCCTGGAGGATCTCGACGCGCTCGATCGTCTCGACCTCCGAGTGGAGGTACTGCGAGCGGATACCGTTCTCCTGGAAGTGCTCGTGAAGATCCTCGGCCATGCGCTTCGTCAGCGTCGTTACCAGAATGCGGTCTCCGGCAGCGGTGGTCTCGCGGACGGCCTCGACGAGATCGGGAACCTGACCCGTCGCCGGACGAACCTCGATGACGGGATCGAGGAGCCCCGTCGGCCGGTTGATCAGCTCGACGACCTCACCACGCGTCCTCTCGAGCTCGTAGCTTCCCGGCGTTGCCGAGACGAATATACACTGGCCGACCTTCTCCTCCCACTCGTCGAAGCGCATCGGACGGTTGTCGAGCGCCGACGGCAAGCGAAAGCCGAAGCTGACGAGGTTGTTCTTGCGCGCACGGTCACCGTTGTACATGGCGCCGACCTGAGGCAGCGTTACGTGCGACTCGTCGACGACCACGAGGAAGTCGTCGGGGAAGTGGTCGAGCAGATTGTGCGGTCGCTGCCCCGCCGGAAGGCCCGAGAAATGCCGCGAGTAGTTCTCGATGCCCGGACAGTAGCCGATCTCCAGAAGCAGCTCGCAGTCGTAGCGGGCTCGCGAGTTGAGCCGCTGCGCCTCGAGCATCTTCCCTGCCTTCTCGAGGAACTCGACCTGTTCGTTGAGCTCGACGCGAATGCTCTGCACGGCAGTCTCGATCTTCTCGCGTCCGATAACAAAGTGCTTGGCCGGATAGATCGTGATCCGGTCGAGGTCGGACTTCACCTCCCCGGTGAGCGGATCGACCTCGACGAGCTCCTCGATCTCGTCTCCGAACATCTCGACGCGAACAGCCGTCTCCTCGTATGCCGGGAAGATCTCGACGACATCGCCGCGGACACGAAAGGAGCCTCGGATGAGCTCGACGTCATTGCGGTCGTACTGGATATCAACGAGCCCCCGCAGCAGGTCGTCGCGGTCGATCGTCGCACCGCGCTCGAGGACAACGAGCATCTCCTTGTAGTCCTGAGGATCACCGAGACCGTAGATGCAGGAGACGCTGGCGACGACGATCACATCTCTGCGGGACTGTAGCGAGCTGGTCGTCGAAAGACGTAGCCGATCGATGTCGTTGTTGATCGACGCGTCCTTCTCGATGTAGAGGTCGCGCTGCGGAATGTACGCCTCGGGCTGGTAATAGTCGTAGTAGCTGACGAAGTACTCGACCGCGTTGCGCGGAAAGAACTCGCGCAGCTCGGAGAAAAGCTGTGCGGCCAGGGTCTTGTTGTGAGAGATGACGAGCGTCGGACGGCTCACGCGCTCGATCACGTTGGCGATCGCGAAGGTCTTTCCCGATCCCGTGACGCCGAGAAGCGTCTGGTGCTCTTGCCCCGCCAGCAGCCCCTTCGTCAGCGTCTCGATGGCCTGTGGCTGATCGCCGCGAGGCTCGAAGTCGCTGACCAGGCGAAACTCGTCACTAGCACGACGCAGGCTCACCTTCTGGCTCCGTTCGTATCCCTCACCCTCACACCGCGAAGACCGAGAAAGGGCCGCGCTCGCTCGATCCACACGACCGGCAAGCCCGGCACGGCGCTCAGCTGGTCCAGGCTGGTGATCGGCCGGTTTGCACGCACATATTCGACGATGCGCCGTGCACGGACCTCGCCGATACCGTCAAGCAAGGCCCATTCGTACCAGCTGGCGGTGTCGACATCGATGAGCAGCGGCTCGACCTCCCGGTGCGTGATCGTCGGCTCGCCACCGCCGTGCCCACCGACAAGCGCCGGAAGGACGAGGACGAGGACGGCGAGGATGAGGACCGCAAGCTCCTCACCGGCGATACGGCGCGGGCCTGGCTCCGACCGGCGGCCGGATTTCCACGGGCTGGACTCGACGTCGTTCTCGATTCGTTTCATGATCGCACTCCGCGACGGCGCAGCGCCGATCGACCCGTCTGCCAATTCACGAAGCCCGCTGCCTATCGCTCAACGAGACCTCCGTGGCGACGGCTCCGCGATCTCACGGAACGGCGTCAGTTTCCTCTCAAAGCCGGGGATCGTGCTCCCTTCGCCGAATCCGGCCCGCTCGAACCACCCCTGGTGCATCTCCAGCGCGTAGCGTATCCGGTGTCGCGACTTCACCGACCGCTCGTCCCCCGGCTGCATGTCCTCGATCTGGAGGATGGTGCCGTCATCACCGATGTACGCGATCGACAGCGGTGTCACCGTGTTCTTCATCCAGAAGCCGAGGAACTCGAGCGTCGGATAGACGAAGAGCATGCCCTCGTCCTCCCCGAGCTGATCGGGCTCGACGAACATCAGCCCGAGCTCGCGCGTCTTGGCCTCGAAGACCACCTTGACGTCGACATGTCGGTCACCCATCTCGAACTGCAGTCGCGCTCCGGGACGCACCGTCGTTCCGCCCTGACGCTTGTCGCAGCCCTCCAGAACGACGACGACGGTGATCAATCCAGCGGCGATCACTCCACTGGCGATCACTCCACTGGCCAACACTCCACGGATACCCGCCAACCGCCGCGACAGGCCTCCCGACGTCCCCGTTCTCGGGGCGGATCTTCGAATCACGTCTCGACTCCTCTGGCAGAGTGGGAAGCGGACGCCGCGTCGTCGATGCCGACAGTCTCCAGGCTGACGTCCAGCGACGTGGAGGAATGAGTCAACGCACCGGCCGAGACACGATCGACTCCGGTGGCGGCGATCTCCGAGAGGTTGTCGAGACGGATGCCGCCCGACGCCTCGAGCAGCGGTCGCGGCCGCGGCATCTCGCGATTGCGCTCCACCGCCCAGCGCAGATCGTCCGCAGTGAAGTTGTCCAGCAAGATCGAGTCCACTTCGCAGCCACGGGCGGCAAGAAACCCCTCGCGGTCATCGACCTCGACCTGCAGATGCTCGCCGACGCAGTCGCGGCGGAAGGCAGCGATCCACGTCGCGAATTCGTCGATACCCCCGGCCGCGAGAATCTCCCGGTGGTTGTCCTTGACGAGGATGCCGTCGGAGAGGCTGCCGCGGTGGTTTGTACCGCCCCCGCAGCGTACGGCGTACTTCTCCAGCCGCCGCCAGCCGGGCGTCGTCTTGCGAGTGTCGAGGAGAGTCGCCCGCGAACCCCGGAGCACCGCGACCCAGCGCGCGACGCCACTCGCGATGCCGGAGAGACGACCCAGGAAGTTGAGCGCCGTCCTCTCGCCGCGCAGAACGGACGCGACCGGTCCCGAGATCTCGAAGATGGTGTCACCCTCACAAACCGCCTCGCCGTCCGCACGATGCACGACGACCTCGACTCGCGGATCGAGGGCGGCGAAGAGGCGACCGACGACCGGAGCGCCGCTGACGACCCCATCCGCGCGCACGACACATCGCGCCCTCAGCAGCCAGCCGCCGCGACGACGACCGTCCGGAAAGCAGCTGACAACATCCGGGAACAGCGTGTCCGAGGTGCGGTCGCCGTCGGGAAGATCCTCGGCCAGCGCGATCTCGATCAAGCGATCGGCCTCGGCGGCCTCCTCCGCCTCGAAGCCCCGCTCTGCGAGCACCGGGGCGGAAGCAGGGCTGTCTGGGCTGTGTTCGGACATCGGTTTTCCAGCGTCCTTCGCGCACGGGTCGCGGTCCGCGAACGCGGACAGAGGATGCATCATGGTACGGTCCGCGGAAAAGTCCAGCAGCACCCGACGACCGTCCGAAAGTACATTTGCCACAAAGACTTGTACCTGCAGCTGCCGATGCCAGGAGAAGGTAGTTAGAGTTTGACGGGCCCCGCGACCCGCTCTAGAATCCACCGTCTTCGGCGATTCTGGCGGCAGCCCGCCACCGCGACCGAGAATAGATGGATGGTCAAGGTTCACACCGAGATCGACAAGGTCTGCGTTGCCAAGGCGAACGAGGCAGGCCAGGGGCACGTCTTCGACCACTGGGACAAGCTCTCGGCCGACGAGCAACGCCACCTCGTCGCCGATCTGCAGTCGATCAACTTCCAGCGGGTCAAGCAGCTGCTGCACCAGCAACGTCACGGGAGCTCCCTCCCCATCGACCTCGAGGCCCTGCGTCCGCTCGCGGCCGATCGCTTGCCATCGAAAGGTGCCCCGACCGTCGACGGCGTCAGCTTCGACGATGCACTGACCGCGGGCGAGGACGCGCTGCGAGCAGGGAAGCTCGCCGTCATCACGCTGTCGGGCGACGTCGGCACCGGTCCTCTGGGTGAGCCTACCGGCCTGGTGCCGGTCGGTCCCGTCACGGCCAAGAGCGTCTTCCAGCTTCACGCCGAGAAAATCCGTGCGCTCAACCGTCGCTACAGGATCTCGCTGCGCTGGACCATCGTCGTCCATCCCGACGCCATCTCGCGGGTGAGGAGGTTCTTCAAGGACAGCAACTACTTCGGTCTCAACGCGTCCGCCGTCGTCCTTGTCCCTCAACCGCGGCTACCGCTCATCGATCGGCGCGGTCGTTTCGTCCTCAGCGAGCCCGGGCGCGTCGCCTTGCGGCCGAACGGCCACGGCGGAATCGTCGAGGAGCTTTTCGACGAGAAGGGCCTCGCCGAGCTGACGACCGACGGTGTCGAGCACCTCTTCTTCTTCCAGGTCGACAACCCGCTGATCCGCATCGCCGACCCTCTCTTCGTCGGCTACCACCTGCTCGCAGGCGCCGAGGTGACGTCCAAGTCGATCTTGCGCATGGACGCGGACGAGAAGCTCGGCGTCTTCTGCCAGGCCGGCGACTGGACCGGCGTAATCGACCACAACAAGCTGCCCGAGGAGAAGCGTCTGCTGACACAGCCCGACGGAAACCTCGCGTTCAGCACCGGCAATCTCGCGGCACACCTGATTCGCGTGGATCTCTTCGAGAGGCTATCGCGCGAACATGTTCACTTGCCCTGTCATGAGGTGGAGCGCTGCGTGCCATGCGTCAACCGCCACGGCAAGATCGATCGGCCCACGGAGCCGAACTGCTTCGAGTTCCGCTGCTTCCTCTTCGACCTCCTCGGACTCGCCGAGACCAGCAGCGTGGTGTTCGTGCCGCGCGAGGACGAGTACTCGCCGATCCAGAGCACCGGTGGCCAGCATTCGCCGCAGACGGCGCAACGAGATCTCTCCGACCTCTACGCACGGTGGCTACGAGAGAGCGGCGCGAGCTTTCCCGACGCCAACGCGGACGTGCCGCCGACCATCGAGATCTCGCCCCTGTTCGCCCTCGATGACGACGAGCTGAAGTCCAGAATCGAGCTTCCGATGGAGGTCGGAGACGAGCTTCACCTGCGGGCGGATTGACATGCGACGACCGGCTCACTTCAGGTTCAGCCTCGGCTTCACGATCCTGGCGATCGTCGGGCTCGCGCCCGTCTCGGCCGAGGACGGGGACCGCATCGACGACTGGCTCAGAGACCTCGAGCATCCCGACCCCTTCGTCTCACGCCGCGGCACCGCGGAGATCCTCCGGCTCGGAGATGAGGCCCTGATCCCTCTTGCCGCGCGCTGGCGAAGCTGGCTGGAGCCTCCCGTCAAGCTCGACGGGAAGCAGCTGCAGCGCCTCGAGGCGATCCTCGACGGGCTGCTCATCGATTTCATCTCGCAGCTCGAGGCCGAGTACCGCGCGCTCGAGCTCGATCGACGCGAGCTCGTACAGCTACAATCGCAGGCGACCGAGCTTCGCGAGCTGGAAACGCTCCGCGGCAAGCTCACCGAGTGGGAAACATCGACGAAGGGCTTTCAGGCCAAGGCCAAGATCTTTCTCGACTGGCAGTCCCTCGAGAAACGTCGTCGCCTCGAAGGCGAGCCGACGGATCAACAGCTCAAGCGGCTTCGCAGCCTGAAGAAGCAGGTCGACGCTCTACGCGAGGTCATTCCGGCCTTCGACGAGAAGGCGGAGTCCTACCGGCGACTCCTCGAGCTCGAGAGCATCGCGTCGAGCCTGGAGTCCGTCCGTGAAGCGGCCGAGCTGCGCCGCGAGAATCTCGAGACGCGCGCGAAGGAGACGGAGCCACGCGTCGAGAGCCTCACCGACCAGGTACACTCCATCGGCCTTCCGGCCTATGCCGCGATGGCCGCGCGCCGCGAGTTCCTGCCGCTGTCCGAGCGCCCTGACCAGTCCGACAGCGCCGAGCGTTCCTCGCCGCGCTCACTGGTTCGAGCCTTCTTCGACGAGATTCTCGCCGGCGCCGTCGATCGGCTCGCGAAGACCGGCGAGCTCTTTCCGCGCCCCTCGCAAGTCGCCAGGGCACGCTATCAGCTCGCGGCGCTGTGGGCTATCGAGGTCGATCGCGACGGCGAGCATGCCGCGCGCGCGAGGACACTTCTGGACAGCCACGTGCTGCAGCTCGTCGCGGAGCTCGATCACGAGGACACTCACGCGCGCGACCGGGCGGCCGGCGCGCTCTTCCGCCTGGGGCGCCGCGGCGTCGCCGCCGTCGACGGTACCCGGCACAGGTTCCTCGCGGGGCTCCTGCGCTGGCGCGTTCCTCCGCACGTCTACGAGCGTGTCGGCATCCACTTCAACGACTTCACCGCTCTACCCTTCGCGGGCCGACGACGCAGGGTCATCCAGTACGCCCGCGCGGCAGGCCCGATGGCCCTGTCGACGCTGCGCGCCATCGTCGAAGATGACACGCTCGAGAGCAGCTTTCTCGTCAAGTACGCCGCCGCCCGCGCGCTCGCATCCCGGCTGTCAGACCGCCGAGGCATCCTCACGCTTCAGGCCCGTCATCCCGACATGGTCTTGAAGCGCCCGGAGGTCTCGCGCGACATCTACCTGCTCCAGGGGCTCGGATTCGTGCGATCGAAGGACTACGCCTCGGCGGTGCGCGAGTTCCTCAAAATTCTCGAGGACTCCCCCTTCGATTTTCAGGGCAACTACCACCTCGCCTTCTCGTACCTGCTCCTGAAGGACTTCCCACGGGCGATCCACTACTTCGAGATCGCTCGGCGCATCCAGCCGCGTGACCAGCTGACGCTGTACAACCTCGCGTGCGCGTACTCGCTCGGCGGCGATGCCGAGAAGGCCCTCGAGGCGCTCGACGTCTCCATCGACGCCGGGTTCGACGATCCGGAGCACCTGGAGAACGACCCGGATCTCGATCCGATTCGCGGGCAGCCGCGGTACCAGCGCATTCTGGCGAAGTGCCGGGAGAAGGCGGAATAGGAAGAGGGGGACCCCGGTCCCGGAATCCGACCCGGGTCCGAGACCGGGAAAGGGGAGCCGGCAGAGGACGCGACACCCGGGTTCCGGTAAGGAACGTGCCGGCGCCTCGTCCGGATGATACTCTTCTGCGCAGGATCGCGTGGGAAGCGCAGCGACGAGGATTCGCGCCTTCGGTCAGGGGCGGCCGGAGGCGGACGGGCAGTCGGCTCTCGGACCTCGTTCCCGATCCGCCCCGCGGCACACCGTTTCTTCCGGGCACCAGAATGTCAAACGCACAGAGTACGGTACTCGACCCGTCCGTAGAGCAGCAGCCCGTCGATCCGCCCGAAGAGCAGCAGCCCGTCGATCCGCCCGAAGAGCAGCAGCCCGCCGACCCGCCCGAAGAGCAGCGGCCATCCCAGACGACCTATCTCTGTCGGCAATTCCTCGCGATCGCGGGCAAGAAGCTGTCAGGCACGCTCGTCGTGTCGAACACCGAGGGAGCGTACCGGAGCTTTCTCTTTCACGAAGGGGCCATCGCCGATCTCGACACCGATCGCGAGAACGAGCTGCTGACCGAGGGCGTTCTCGACACCGGCGAGGTCAACGCACGCACGCTTCGCAAGGCGGAGAAGATCTCCCAGAAGCACGGCCTCGTGCTCGGAGGTGTCCTGCTCGAGATGAATGCGGTCTCGGAGGAGCTCGTCCTCGAAACGCTCGAGGCCAGCGTCGCGGACGAGATGACCGAGGTCCTCTCGTGGGATCTCGACGAGTTCCTCTTCACCCCCCACTCCCCGGCCGAGACCCTGGAGGGGTTTCGCCGCTGCCTGTCGGACTACTTCGACCTGCGCGCGGATCCGGAGGAGCTCTTCCTCGAGGCCTGCCACCGTCTCGATCTGTGGGAGTTGATCCAGTCCAACTTCGACATCCTGCGCGATGTTTTCTACGCGACTCCCGGCACCTTCCACTACTTTCGCGAGCCCGATACCTACGCCAACGAGCTCTGCGTGCTCGGATCGATCGACGGGATGAAGGACGTCGAGGAGGTTGTCAGGGAGTCGAACCTGGACCCCTTCGAGGCGATGAAGATCGTCCGTCTGCTCGTCCAGCAAGGTGAGATCGAGCTCGTCAATCCGGTCCAGATGTTCCAGATCGGGACAGACCTCGCCGAGGAGGGCTCCCTCGAGAAGGCCTACAAGCTCCTGCTGCGCGCCAAGGAGCGCGGCCTCAACGACTTCGACCTCGAGCGCCGGATCGCGCAGACGCTGGACCGACTCGGCAGGCGCACGGAAGCGACACGCTGGTACCTCGACTACGCCACGAGCTGCCTGGCTCAGCTGCGCAGCAACGAAGCGATCGACTCCCTGCGACGCGTGGCGGAGATCGATCCCGATCACGAGATCGCACTCGACAAGCTCCTCGAGATCTACGTGCAGCAGAAGCGAAAGGACGAGGCTCTCGAGGTCGCTCTGCAGATCGCGGGTCGGCACGAGAGCCAGGGCCGTCACTCCGCGGCACTGAGCATGCTCGTCGACCTGGAGCCCCGTCTCCGTGGCTTGTCTCGCTTCCACGAGAAGGTCGTCGAGCTCGCCGAGGTCTGCAACGAACCCGAGATCGCTCGCGAGGAGAAGCAGCTCCTCGCCGAGACCTTCGACGAGCACGAAGATGTGCAGCAGGCTCTGGAGGCGTACCAGAACATGTTCTGCGCCGGGGACGACGGCGTCGAGGTGCGCCTCAAGCTCATCGCTCTACACCGTAAGCAGGGCAACCGTCAGAAGGCGATCGACCATGTCAACGCGCTGCTCTCGGCCGCCGGCACCAGAGGCGTCCAGAACGCCGAGACGCTGCTGACCCTCCACACGACGATGCTCGAGCTCAAGCCCGGCGACTCCCGCTCGAGCAGCTGGCTCGTGGACCGCCACCTCGAGACAGACGAGCGGGATCTCGCGATCGACACGCTGAAGGGCTGGCGCGACGAACTCGAGCGCGAGGAAGACCACGAGGAGCTGGTCGGCGTACTCGAGAAGCTGACCGAGCTCGAGGGAGACGACGCAGACCACTGGTCGCTGGCGACGACGTTCGAGAAGCTGGGGCGCACGGAGGACTGCCAACGCGAGCTCCGCCGCCTCGCCAGCCTCGCCCGCGGCGAGAGGAGGTTCGACGAAGCCGCGCGCGCGCTCGACAGGATCCTCGAAAAATCGCCGCTGGACATCGAGACTCGCAAGGCCCAGGCCGACCTTCTCGATGCGCGAGGAGAGAAGCAGCTCGCGGTCGAGACGCTGAAGGATATCGCCACGCTCGAGACCCTCGCCGGTCACGTACAGGAGGCCGAGGAGTACTGCCGGCGGGTGCTGGTTGCCGATCCGAAGGCGGCGGACGTCGTCGATCGGCTCGGAGTACTCTGTCTGGAATCGGGTGATCGCAGGAAGGCGGTCGAGCAGTTCCTGAAGGCGGCGAGGATTCACCTCGACAGTCGCGACCAGGGGCGCGCACGCCGGACACTCGGCCGGCTGCTCGAGCTCGACGCCTGCAATCCGGAGGGCACGCGCCTGCTCGACGAGCTCGACCGGCTCGAGACCCATCCAGGCCCGACCCGGGTCGATCGGACGCCCGCCGGAAGCTGTGCGGCGCCACCGCGTCAGCCCTTCCAGACGCCGCCGGCGATCGTCAAGACGTCGGTCTCCGGAATCACGACGCGCCTGCGCGACCTCAAGTCGAACGACTCGAGCGATGGACACACCGTCAAGGGACTCGGCGACATCGCCGCGAAGCTCAAGGGGCTCGGCTCCCCGTCGTCGAACGACGGGGCCGCGGCAACGAACACGAAGTCCGACGAGGAACGCGCCGGGACGTCGACTCCGCCCGCACCGGTGCCTCCCCCGGTCGACTCTCCCCAGGACCTGCTGCTCGAGCTCCCGGAGACACCCCCGTCGAACGATCCGCAGCAGACTCCCGGTCAGGCCCCGGCGACAGCCTGCATCGAGCAGAAGCTCGGCAGCGCCGCCAGCCGACTCGCGGCACTTCGAGAGGGCAGCTGAGCCGGGTCCGATCCACGGCTCCCGGCCGGCGACACCGGCCGTGAAACCGGCTGCAGGATCGCGTCCACCCCCGTCAACGGCTCCGCTGCCCGGCCCGAGCCCCTGGCTTCTTCCGCACGTCCCTGGCGCCGTGCTGTAGATCCTCTTCCTTCCCGCTCCATCCCCTCCACCCGGCCGGGACGGGTTTCCATCCGTCGCCGATTCGCGTACCGTGGCGTCCCGAGCTTCCCCCGCAACAACGGACGCGTAGCATGGCCGAAGACCCTGACGCCGCCCCTGGCAGCGCGGATGGCATCCAGGATCCACCGAGGACGATTGGCGGCATCCTCAAGCGGCTCGGACCCGGGCTCATCGTCGCCGGCTCCATCGTCGGCTCGGGCGAGCTGATCGCGACGACGGCCGTGGGAGCGGAGGCCGGCTTCTGGCTCCTCTGGCTGATCGTCATCGGCTGCGTCATCAAGGTCTTCACACAGGTCGAGCTCGGACGCTACAGCATCGTCACCGGCCACACGACGCTGGACGGCATGAACGAGGTGCCCGGGCCGGCGATCGAAGTCGCATCCAGAATCGGTCACGGCGCGAAGAAGGCGCGCGGCAACTGGCTGGTCTGGTACTGGCTCGCCATGTTCCTCGCCAGCCTGGCTCAGCTCGGCGGCATCGTCGGCGGCGTCGGCCAGGCACTGTCGATCAGCGTTCCGATCACGGCGGATGGCAAGGCCTACAACGACATCATCGACAACGAGACGCAGATCACCGTGAAGCTCCGGGAGCTGCAACTCGAGGTGGAACGAGTCTTCGACATCACGCCGACGGACCCGGACTCGACCGACGAGCTGCGTCATGACATCACGGGCACGCTCGCAAGGGACCACGAGGAGGTCACGCAGCTGTTTCGCGGCCGCGTGGAGGAGAGACTGGCCGAACTCGCCAGGCGCGAGGACTGGACGCGCGACGGCAACTCCTGGCGAACGATCTTCGAGGTCGTGACATCGACGCTGCCCGCCGACCTGCGCACGCGAGCGCTCGGAGTCGTCACGCGAGCGGACGGTCCCTTGACCTCCGTGAGCTCCGATCGCGTCGGCGTGCTGCGAGGCGAGCTCGAGCAGCTGTCGACGTACCTCGGACGCGAGAAGCCGGACCAGGTCTACGACGACCGCATCTGGGCCACGGTGATTGCGATCGCCACGGCCCTCATCCTGGTGCTCGGCCGCTACGGTCTGATCCAGACCTTCTCCACCGTCATGGTCTTCCTCTTCACGGTCATCACGATTATCAACCTGATCTCGCTGCAGTCGACGGGCGCGTGGGCCGTCACCTGGGACGACCTGGCGAACGGCCTGAGGTTCCGGCTGCCTCCTCTCGACCAGATCACCGGCGGGAATCCACTGCGCACGGCGCTGTTCACGTTCGGGATCATCGGCGTCGGCGCGTCCGAGCTGGTGACCTATCCGTACTGGTGCATCGAGAAGGGCTACGCCCGCTTCACCGGCCCGCGCGACGATTCCGAGGCCTGGGCTGAGCGCGCGCGCGGCTGGATGCGCGTCATGCGCTGGGATGCCTGGTGCTCGATGGTGGTCTACACCTTCGCGACCGTCGCGTTCTACCTGCTCGGCGCGGCGATCCTCTGGCGCACCGGCCTCAACCCGTCGGGCACCGAGATGATCCGCACCCTCGCCGTGATGTACGAGCCGGTGTTCGGCACCTGGGCGCCGATTCTCTTCCTCTTCGGCGCCTTCGCCGTGCTCTACTCGACCTTCTTCGTCGCCAACGCCAGCCACGCGCGCGTCTTCCCGGACGCGCTGCGAGTCTTCGGGATCGGCATCAAGTCACGCGAGGACACGAAGCGCTGGGTGCGCGTCTTCAGCGGCATCTTCCCCTTCGCGTGCCTGATCGTGTACCTCTTCGTGCAGGCGCCCAAGCAGTTGGTCCTTCTCAGCGGCATGATGCAGGCGATCATGCTTCCGATGCTCGCCGGAGCCGCCCTCTGGTTCCGTTTCCGACGCTGCGACCCACGCATCCAACCGCGACGCGCGTGGGACATCTGGCTCTGGGTGTCTGCAGTCGGCATGCTGATCACCGGCGCGGCCGCGATTTACGCCAAGCTGTCCTGAGCGCTCACAAGAGCTTCCTTGCGGATCGAACATGCCCTCTGAACGACCGAACATCATCTTCATCATCACCGACCAGCAGCGTTACGACACAATCAACGCGCTCGGTCACGACTACATGGACACGCCAAACCTCGATCGCCTCGTTCGCGAGGGCGTGTCATTCTCCGTCTGCGATGTCAGCGCCGCCTCCTGCGCGCCCGCGCGAGCGAGCCTCTTCAAGGGCTACTACCCGCACACGACCGGCATCCTGCGCAACGCCGACACCTGGAGGCGCTCGTGGATCGAGCTTCTCAACGACGGCGGCTACCACTGCACCAACGTCGGCAAGATGCACACCTGGCCGTTCAACTCCTCGCTAGGCTTCGACGAGCGCTACGTTGTCGAGAACAAGGACCGCTACCTCGAGGGGCGCTACTACTTCGATGAGTGGGACAGGGCCCTGCGCTTCCGCGGGCTCGTCAAGCAGCAGCGCGAGCTCTACCGCAAGCGCGAGTACTACAACGACTCCCTCGGCGCGTTCGACTGGGAGCTTCCCGAGGATACGCACCCGGACATCTTCGTCGGCGACATGGCACTGTGGTGGCTCGACAGCTTCCCGAAGACGGAGCCGCTCTTCCTGGAGATCGGATTCCCCGGCCCACACCCTCCGTACGATCCCGTCCCGCGCTACACGAAGCCCTACCTCGAGAAGGAGCTTCCGTTGCTGGAGGTCACGCGGGAGGAGCTCGACGGCCAGCCACCGCCCTTCCAGGAGCTGCGCGTTCACAACACGAGAATCGACCACGACTCCGTCGTCCACCAGCTCGATCCGACGCGTGAGCAACGACATCGCCAGCGGGCGTACTACCTCGCGAACGTGACGATGATCGACGAGAAGGTCGGCCAGATCCTGGAGGCCCTGGAACGCAACGGATACCTGGAGAACTCGATCATCATCTTCACGTCGGACCACGGCGACTGTCTGACCGACCACGGTCACAGCCAGAAGTGGACGATGTACGACCAGATCACCCACGTCCCGCTCATCGTTCGTGCGCCGGGACGCTTCGATCAGGGACGTGTCGTCGACACGCTCTGTCAGCAGATGGACATCGGCTCGGCAATCCTCGAGCTGGCAGGCGTCACGCCACCGTCCGACCTGGAGGCACGCTCGTTGCTTCCGGCGATCGAAGGCAAGGAGTGGCCCGGCCGCGACCACGTGTTCGCGGAGCAGGCGCGCGACGGCATCCTGACCGACGCCGAGTTCATGACGATGGTTCGCAGCAAGGAGTGGAAGCTGGTCCACTTCCTCGACGAGCCCTTCGGCCAGCTCTTCGACCTCACCGAGGATCCCGACGAGGTGCGCAACCTCTGGGATGCGGCCGAGGGCGCCGAGGCGAAGCAGAAGCTGCTCGCCGTGCTCCGCGAGTGGCGCATCCGCAGCCAGTACGAGACGAAGGACATCAGCGCCGAGTGGCGGTGATCGTCACGACGAGAGCCTTGCGGTCAGATCGATGCGGCAGGGTCCGTCGCCGATCGCCCACTCGACGGACCGACCGACGGCCCGTCGAGCGGCGACCTTCCCGTCGACCGACACCGAGGAGCGGCCCGATCCCCGACACTGCGACGGTGATCGTGAACTCCGAAGCAGGCCCCTTCGCCCCCGGACCGCACGCCCCACGGGACAGGCGTCCCGGAACGGGCTCACCGGGTGAAGAACCTCGATGTTCAGCGCGCTCCGAGAGCCGGCGGCCCCGAGTCCAGCCGCCGCGACAGGCGATCGACGGTCTCGGGCCGCTGCACGGCGACGTTGTGCGTCTCGTTCGGATCCTCCCGATGGTCGTAGAGCTCGACGCCGACAGTCTTCTCGCCACGGGTCCACCGCACGAGCCGGTACCGCTCGGTCCGCAGCGACCGGCCGATGGCCCCGCCGCGCCTCCAGTAGCCGATCGCCGCGTCCTTGCCGACGCTGTGCGGATCGGCGAGCAGCGCCGAGACGTCGAGTCCGCCGAGGCCCGGCGGAGCCTCGAGTCCGCAGAGCGAGGCCAGTGTCGGGTAGATATCGAGACTCTCGACGATGCCGCGCGCCGGAACCCCCGGCATCCTGATGCCTGGCGTGCGAATGATCAGCGGGCTGTGGAGCGCACGCTCGAACGTCGAGTGCTTCCCCCACAGCGACAGGTCGCCGAGATGCCAGCCGTGGTCACCCCAGAGCACGACGACGGTGCGTTCGCTGAGATCGAGACGGTCGAGCTCGTCGAGCACCTTGCCGATCTGCGCATCGACGTAGCTGACGCAGGCGAAATAGGCGTGCCGCAGCTCGCGTGCGTAGGCGTCGGAGATGCGCTTGCCGTCGGGGTGCCCGCCGTAGTTACCGAGCAGCTCGCCGCTGCGATGCAGGCTGAGCGCGCGATCGACGTCCGCGGGCGGCTGGGGGCACTCCGAGAGCGCGATCTTCTGCACATCGTAGAGATCCCGGTAGCGCTTCGGCGCGTTGAACGGCAGGTGCGGCTTGTAGAACCCGACCGCGAGAAAGAAGCGACGGTCCTTCAGTCGCCCGAGGGCGCCGACCGCCTCGCGGGCGATGAGCCCATCGGGATAGCCCTCGTCGTCGACGTCGGCGAACTCCAGCGGCGGCGATCGGCCGCGCTGACGACCGGAGCCATCGGCGTAGCCGAAGAACGCCGACCAGCCCGTCTTCCATTTGCCGGCGGGCGCGCCGACCTCGTCCCAGCTGAACGGCATCTCCGCCTCGCCGTCGCCACCCGGCTTTTCCTTTGGATGCCGACGGCCGTCGGGCATGTGACTGACCTTGCCGATCGACACGGTGCGATAGCCCGCGCGACGAAAAAGATGCGGCAGCGACTCGGGGAGTCGCCCCTCCACTCGCGACAGGCTCTCGAAGGCGCCGTTCGACAGCGAGGGCCCCTTCGAGGGACGCCGCCCGGTGAGCATCGAGTAGCGCGAGGCACCGCAGGTGGGCACCTGCACGTAGTGACGGAGAAAGGGCCGCCCACCCGCGGCGAGCCGATCGATGTTCGGCGTGCGGATCGTCTTGCAGCCGAAGGCTCCGATCTCGGGACGCAGATCGTCGACGCAGATCAGGAGGACGTTGGGCGGCGTCCTCGGGTAGTCATCGGCGATCGACGCGGAGGCGAAGGCAAGGAGTAAAAGCGCGCGACAGAGCCGCGCCGGAGATCGCGTCATGGCAGGCTCGATATCGTCCTTTCTCGTCAGAACTCGCAATCGTTGCGACAGCCCTCGAGCCGCACGCAGGTCTCGCCATGCACCGGCGCCGGACCGCCACCGTAGAGATGGTCGAGCAGGTAGACGGCATCCGACACGTCGACCCCGTCGTCACCGTTCGCGTCGTGCAGCGTCAGATTCCCGCCTGCGGTCATCGTCGCCCCCTCGCAAGGCAGCTCCGCCCCGACGCCGACGAAGAGACGCCGGACGATCGTCACCGCGTCCGAGATGTCGAGGCGCCGATCGGCATTGACGTCGCCAGGCAGCCGGAAGCCCCCCGTTAGCGGCACCCCCGTCGGACTCTCGCCGGGAGTACCGTGCACGGAAGCGCTCGGCGCCCACTGCCACGGCTGACTCCACGCATCGGTCGCGCGCAGCACATCGACGACCTCCATCGAGTGGCCGAGCCCATCCGTGTCCGGGTGCCAGTCCTCGTAGGTGAACTCCTGGATCGTGATGCCGTCCCCGAGGCGCAGGAGAACGGTCTCGCCGGCGTTGTCGAGCCTCCCGGAGTACTTGCCGGCGATCGGCATCTCAGCCGTGTCGTACCGGACCGAGAAAGCGAGGGGATCCCGCACGACGACGACGTGGTCGCCCGGATCGAGCGTCCGGATGTCACCGTCCTCGAAGGCAAACTCGATGCCGCCGTCGATGAACACGTTCGTCAGGTCGAGGGACCGAGCTCCGGTGTTGAACAGCTCCACGAACTCGAAGTCGTTGCCTCCGATGGGATTGTAGTGCAGCTCCGTGACCCGCAGGTGCTCCACGACGGGAACCGGCAACGCCGGCTCCGAGGCCCTGAAGTCGACCGGCGTCGACCAGTGGCTCCACAGCCCGGTGCTGTCCTTCATCCGCACGCGCACACGGTAGCGCCTGAGCGGCGCAGCGATACCCGCTGCCAGCGCGAGGTCACGCCGCTGCGTCGTCAGCTCTGCGCTTCGCCACCTCGCGACGATCTCCAGCGGCGCCGGCCGCAGGGTCCACAGACTGCTCGACAGCGGGATCGCCCCGGGGTTGTTGACGTCCGCGACCTCCGCCACTCGCCACTGCATCGCCGCGAAGGTCCCGGGCCCCTGCGGATCGGAGAAGGCGCTCGAGCGAAAGCTCAGACCGTCCGACGGATAGCCGTCCTCGCCCGTGTACGTGAGCGTCGGACGACGAGGCAGACGTCCGCCGTCCGGCCCGTCCGCGAGGCTGTCGAGGAAAGCCGCACGTCCGCCGCCTCCGACGCTACCACCCGGCCAGCTGCCACCCGTGAACGCGAAGCGCATCATGTCGGCGACCTTGCCCGCCACCGTGCCCTGCGACGACGCCGAGAACCACTGCCGACCCGCGGCGGACGGTGCGCTCTTCCACCGATCGATGTCCGGCTCCTCGAGGCGGTCCATGAACGACGCGACCTGACGCACGACGAGCTCGAGCTGATCACGCTGCCAGAGGAGGTCACGCACCTCGCGGATGTGGTTGCGATACGCACGCTGGAACGCGGCCTTGCCGCCGCCGCCGTGAATCGCCTCCCATGGCCGGTCCTGCCCGCCGTTCCAGGTCGGCCCCCAGGTGGCGTCGGCGTCGAAGGGCAGCGTCCACATGCGACCCAGGAAGCCGTTCTGCGAGCGGTAGTCCGGCTCGAAGTACCACGTCGCGTTCTTGTTCGCCGACGGCCAGTAGTCGTAGTGACGAATCGCCTGCACGATCGAGTGATAGCGGTACCAGGCGTCGTAGTTCACGTACGCGTCGAGCCACGAGCTGCTCCGGGACGACCGCAGCTCATCCTCGATGTTGCGGTGGTCGACGCCGCCGCTCGGCGCGTCAGGAGCCTGGTAGCGCTGCTGGTCCTCGCAGTCGTTGGTCTGGTTGACGAGCTTGTAGAGGTTGCCCTTCGGCAGCCCGTGGGCCTCGAGGAAGCGCACGTCGTAGTTCTCGAAGGCCCGCGCGATGCCCCAGAAGTCACCGTGGTACTGCCCGTCCGCGCCACCCGGCGCCTCCTCGGCACCGTCGACCATGCGCCAGTGAAACGCGTGCCCGAAGGGAGCGGGAACATCGTAGGCGCGCCAGATGACGTCGTTGACCTGATCGCCGAGCCCCCAGCTCCCGTCGAGGCGGTTGCCGAACATGCGCCCGGTGTTGAGGATTCGCCAGCGGGTCGGATAGAGCTTGCCGTAGCGGTCGCGCGCACGCAGATGCCGGCCCTTGTTGAACTGGAATCGCCAGTGCCGCTTGCCGGCGGTGCCTCCGGGATTACCTGGCGGCACCTGATAGCGCCCGTTCGCGCCGCGCAGACGATATCGCACATGGTCGTAGACCTCGCCCTCGTAGACGAACGCGGCTTCCCAGTTCTCGATGAAGCGCGCCTCGGTGCCCTGCGAGATCTGCAATCCGCCGGACGCCGCAACGCAGTTGACGACGTCCTGGTTGCGCGTGATCACGTGGTACACCGGAAGCGACGTCATGATCGCGGCCGGGTAGGTGTGGCCCGCGCCGTCCGGGTGCACGCTGCGACGCGTCGTCTCGTACGCCGGAACGCCGTCGTGGACGAACGCGGCGAAGTTCATGGACGGATCGTCGGCATACGGAACGACGGCGGCGTTGCCGTCGGTGTCGGTCACCGTGATGCGATAGCGCACCAGCGTGCGATTCGCCTGCGGCGGGATCAAGGCGGTGAAGATGTCGTCGCGAGGCTCCAGATCGATGCCCGAACCGTCGTCGACCATCGAAATCTCGGTCCAGCTCGCCGCGGCGAGGAACTCCGGATTCGGCTGCCGCGACCGTCTCGGGTCGCTGCGCAGCACGCTGAGAGAAAGAGGCAGGAACGCGGGGATATAGTCCCCGGGCTCGACGAGCTGGTAGCTCAAGGTGACCGAGCCGACGCCGTCCGGGTCCGTCACCTTCGCCGACACCCGCACGGGCACTCCGGACGGCGCCTGCTGCGGATCATGGCTCACCTGCCGGATGTTCGGAGGGACTGACGTCGAGTACACCGAGTTGCGTACGCCCGGCGTCGGCACACCGGCGCTCTCGCCATCGCTTCCGGGAATCAGCAGCTCGATGTCGATCGAGAAGTCGCTCGAGTCGAGCGTCGTGTTGAGCGCGTGGACCGCAACGACATTCTCGCCCTCACGAAAGAGAGCCGCGGGGCTGGCGATGTCCGCCTCGTCCCAGTTCGCCTCGTGGCTGATCGCGAAGTCGTCGAATCGCTTCTCGCCGGCGCTGACCGAGAAGCGTCCGACCTCGACGCCGTTGATCCAGACGATGCAACCGTCGTCGAAGTAGGCTCGCAGCCGCAGAGCGGGCGGCAGCGATGCGACGTCCTCGACCTCGAAAGTACGACGCAGGTAGACCGTCGAGTAGCTGCCCCGCATGTCGTCGAGCTCGGTGTTGTCGTCACCGTCGCCGTAGCCAATCGGTGTGCGACCGCCACTCCAGGTCGCATTCGGCCGGAAGTCGAGCTCGCGCCATGCACCGATCGGGTTCGACGCCTCGGACCTCCCCTCGCGATAGAGCCAGCCACTCGTGGCAGCACGGACAAAGTACCGCGGCGCGCGCGGCTCCGTCGTCGAGAGACCAGACGCGCGCCAGCTGCTGCCGAGGTCGTTGTCGAGGTCGGGATGAACGAGCTCGAGCGACGCACCGTCCCCCGCCGACGCCACCGGCCACGGAAAGCCGACCCGGTAGTCGACACGATCCACGGTAACTCCGTCCGGATCTCTCAGCGTGAGGATCTCGCCCGTCGACGAGAGCCGGCCGACATAAGGTCCGACGTCGGGGTCGAAGCCGAAGCGCGTCCGGAATGCGGGTGGGTCCTCCGCGATGACGAGAAACCCCCCGGGAGCGATCGAGACGCCACCGGGAATCCGCAGCTCGACGCCGTTGGAAAAAAACCACCCCGAGAGGTCGACGGCCGAGCCCCCGGGATTGTGCAGCTCGAGGAACTCCTCTCGCGACGTGTTGTCCACCGGGTCGAAGTGGATCTCGTTGATCAGCACCTCCTGCGCGAACCCGCCCCCACCCGTGAGCTGACAAACCGCCACCGCCGCCAGCCCGATCAGAACTCTCCGCATCTCTCTCTCCGCTGGGCCCATCTGGCTATCGAGCTCGATGATCCGGTCCCGAGGCCGCCGGGGCAAGCCGCGTCCGGGCTTGAGCCTCGACGCCGTGACGAGTAGAACCGGACCATGCCCGGCCCACCGAGCGACGTCCCGGGCGCTCCCAGCAGCAGCAAGAGGTCTGAATCTCGCCATGCGCACGCCGAATCTCGCCAGCCGCGCTCTTCTCGTAGTCGTCTCGACGTTGCCGGCCCTCGCTGACGAAAGGCCGAACATCGTCATCGTCATGGCCGACGACATGGGGTATTCCGACATCGGCTGCTACGGCGGCGAGATCGAGACGCCCAACCTCGACCGGCTCGCCGCCGGTGGGCTGCGCTTCACACAGTTCTACAACACCGGCCGCTGCTGCCCGACACGCGCGTCCCTGCTGACCGGGCTCTACGCGCACCAGGCGGGCATCGGACACATGACCAGCGAGAGCGTCCGCATGTCGAGCGACTGGGGACGTCCCGGCTATCGCGGCCGGCTGAATCGACGCTGCGTCACCATCGCCGAGGTCCTGAAGCCGGCCGGCTACCACACGCTGATGGCCGGCAAGTGGCACGTGGGCACCTTCGAGGGCATGTGGCCGAACGACCGCGGCTTCGACGAGTTCTTCGGCATCGTCCGCGGCGCGAGTAACTTCTTCCGGCCGCAGCCGGACAAGCTCCTGTCGCGCAATCGCACACCGATCGAGCCGCCCGCGGACTTCTACACGACCGACGGATTCACCGACCACGCGATCGAGCTCGTCCGCGAGGCATCGAAGGACGACGATCGTCCGTTCTTCCTCTACCTGGCGTACACGTCGCCTCACTGGCCGCTCCATGCGTGGCCCGAGGACATCGCGAAGTACCGTGGCAAGTACATGGACGGCTGGGACGAGCTCCGCCGGCGCCGGCTCTCCAGGATGGTCGAGCTCGGCATCATCGACCGGACCTGGAAGCTGACCGACCGCGACGCTCCCGACTGGGCGACGCTCTCCGAGGCGCGTCGCCGGGAGCTCGACTGGCGCATGGCGATCTACGCGGCGATGATCGACCGCATGGACCAGAACATCGGGCGTCTCGTGAAGACGCTCGAGGAGCTCGGCCGCCTCGACAACACGCTGATCCTCTTCCTCGCCGACAACGGTGGCTGCGCCGAGGGCGGTCCCTTCGGCGGCGGGCCCGCCAAGCAGCTCGGCACGAAGGAAGGGTACATGCTGTCCTACGGGCGAGGCTGGGCGAACGCGTCGAACACCCCGTTCCGTCGCTACAAGCACTGGGTCCACGAAGGCGGTGTTGCGTCGCCGCTCATCGCGCACTGGCCGGCGCGCATCCGTGACAGGGGCGCCTTCCGCAAGCAGCCGACGCACCTGATCGACCTCATGGCGACCTGTGTCGAGCTCGCGAAGACTCGGTACCCGAAGACCTACCGGGGCCGCGCAATCGTGCCGCTCGAGGGACGCAGCCTCGTCCCGGCTCTGGACGACAAGCCGATCGAGCGCGAGGCGATCTACTGGGAGCACGAGGGCAACCGCGCGGTGCGCATGGACCGCTGGAAGCTCGTCGCCGCTCACGGCGATGACTGGCAGCTTCACGACATGCACGCCGACCGCACGGAGACGAAGGACCTCTCGACGCAGAAGCCGGAGCTGCGTGCGCAGATGATCGCCATGTACGACGCGTGGGCAAGTCGCAGCGACGTGCTGCCGTGGAGACCGAGGCGGCCCGCGGACTACGAGCCGCCGTCGCTGCCCTATCCACCGACGTGGGAGCAGCTCCGTCGCGGCGTCGACATCGGCTCGCGGCGGGAGCTCTTCGTCGACCGTCACCTCATCGAGCGTCTGGACCACGTGCTCCTCGAGCTCGAGGAGCCGCGCGACGAGGGCCCCGTGCTGAAGTTCGACCGGCCGTGGGAGGGGCTCTTCTGCGGCTACGCGACGATCATCCGCGACGGTGAGAAGCTGCGCGCCTACTACCGCGGCCTGCCGGTCGCCGGCAAGGACGGCAGCACCAGCGAGACGACGTGCTGCGCGGAGTCCGAGGACGGCATCCGGTGGACGAAGCCGGAGCTCGGTCTCTTCGAGGCCGGGGGCTCCCGGCGCACGAACATCGTTCTCGCGAACGCCGCGCCGTACTCGCACAACTTCAGCCCCTTCCTCGACCGGCGACCGGACGTTCCCGCAGATCAGCGCTACAAGGCCCTCGGCGGCACGGCGTCCAGCGGCCTCGTCGCGTTCGTCTCGGCCGACGGCCTCCGCTGGCGGAAGCTGCGCGACCAGCCGGTCTTTCGCGACAGCGGCTGGGTCTTCGACTCGCAGAACGTCTCGTTCTGGTCCGAGGCCGAGAAGAGCTACGTCCTCTACTATCGATCCGCCCCCGACGGCATCCGCGCCGTGGCTCGCGCGACGTCGGCGGACTTCGTCCACTGGTCCGAGCCGGTCCAGATGCGCTACAGCGACACGGGAGGCGAGCGGCCGAGCCAGCACCTCTACACGTCGCAGACGCACCCGTACTTCCGCGCTCCACACATCTACGTCTCGACGGCGGCCCGCTTCATGCCCGGCCGCAAGGTGCTCAGCGACGAGGAGGCGAACGCGATCGGCGTCCATCCGAGCTACTTCAACGACACGTCCGACTGCGTGCTGATGACCACTCGCGGCGGTGATCTTTTCGACCGGACCTTTCTCGGCGCCCTGATCCGACCCGGCATCGGCGCCGCCAACTGGGTCTCGCGCACGGGGTATCCCGCGCTCAACATCGTGCAGACCGGGCCGACCGAGATGTCGCTCTACGTCAACCAGAGCTACGGTCAGCCGACGTCGCACCTGCGGCGTTACTCGATGCGGCTCGACGGCATGACCGCCGTGCGGGCGCCGTTCGAGGGCGGCGAGATGCTGACCAAGAGGCTGCGTTTCGCCGGCAAGCGCCTGCTGCTGAACTTCTCGACCTCCGCTGCCGGCAGCATCCGGGTCGAGATCCAGGACGGAACGGGGCAGCCGATTCCCGGCTACACGCTCGCGGACGCCGCCGAGACGATCGGCAACGAGATCGAGAGGGCCGTGCGCTGGAAGGGAGGCGCCGACGTCGGATCGCTCGCGGGCCGGACGGTTCGCCTGCGCTTCGTGATGCGGGATGCCAGGCTCTTCGCGATGCGCTTCGCACCGTGATCTTCGCGCTGCGCTTCGCGCGGTGAGAGGAGCGAGCCGACGCGATCAGCCGCCACGCAGCGACAGCAGGTAGGCGAGCAGGTCACGCAGCTGATCGTCGCCGAACGTCTCGCCGAGATTCGCGGGCATCGGTGAGAACGTCGAGGGGGTCTTCGAGGCGACGTCGTCCTCGGGGATCGACAGCTCCTTGCCCTCGCCGTCGACGAGGAGGAGCCGAGCGCCATCCGAGGGACGCAGCAGACCGGTCAGGACCCTGCCCTTCGTCGTGACGATCGTCGTCGCGCGAAAGGCGACGTCGACGTTGCGGTTCGGAGCGAGCACGTCCTCGAGGACGCGATCGAGCCCACGGCTGCCGATGCCGTCGAGGTTCGGCGCGAAGCTCTTGCCGACGTCCCCGACGCGATGGCACGGCGCGCAGGTCTCGACGAAGAGCTCCCTGCCCTTCGCAGCGGCCCCCCCGCGAGTCATGTAGCTGCCCCGGCGCCCGGCGATGAGCTCGACGAGGCGTGCGTCGTCGTCGGGGAGCTCCGCGACGATGGAATCGACGCGCTTCTTCTGCGCGACGCTCGCGGAGCCGGCCAGCTTCTGCGACACGCCGGCCCGCCGCAGCAGCGTGGCCGAGGCGCGTCCCTTGTCGACGAGCTGGAGCAGTGTCTCGACGCCGCGACGCTCCGACGACAGGATCCCCGCGAGCTTCAGCTGCTCGCCGGCGCTCGCGACCCTCATGACGTCGGCGAGGACCTCGACGGCCACCTCGCCGCGACCCGCGATCAGCGTATCGAGCGAGCGACGAACCAGCTTCGCGTCCGCGCCGACGAGCCGGGGAGTCTCGGCCAGCGCGGCGAGCCGCACATCCGGCGCGAGGATCACCACCGACCGCCCCAGGGCGACGAGGCTGTCGGGTCCGCACGAGCCGCCGCGCAGGAGCTCGACGATCGGCCGGCGCAGCTCGTCGAGCACGAAGCGCTGGACAAGCCCGGCGGCCTGGCGGCGCCGCTCGGGCAGCCGGCTCGGATTCAGCCCCTGCACCGAGAAGCGACCGGCAGCGAGCCACGCGAAGGCGCTGCCGGTGTCGCCGTCGACGAGCTCGAGGTAGGCGCGGCGCCCCTTCCACGCGGAGGTGTTCCAGCGGACACGCTGAGCAGTGTCGTTACGCGGCGGGGTGACCCGTCGCAGCACGGTGTGCGAGACGGCGTCGCGCAGGCGCACCAGGTTCTTCCCCCGGACGGGGTCCGGCGGCGGTCCGTCATGCCCGGCGAGGAAGAACTCGAGTCTCTCCGTGAGCTCGAAGGGACCGGAGCGGTGGATCCCGGTCATCGCCTCGCCACGCGGAAAGCTGCTGTAGAGAAGCGTCCTCGCGACACCGTCCGCCGAGCCCCGACGCGTCGACAGCACCCACGGATTCCCGCGGTCGGGTTTGCCCCGATACGGCACGAAGGTCCAGGCGATCGACCGCGCCGTGGCCGCACCGACGAGCTTTCCGTCCTCGTCGACGCCGAGCAGCTCGCGCGCGAGCGCCAGCGCCCACCGACGCACGGCGGGCGCCTCCCGGACACCGCGCCCTGCGAGACCGTCCTGGACCGAGCTCAGCAGCTCGAGCTGGAACTCGATATCGCTCGCGTACCGCGTGCGAGCGAAGGCGACGACCTCGGCCACCGACTTGCGCGACACGTGACGTGTCGCGAAGGTGAGGAACTCCCGCACACGCCCCGGGGGCTCCGGCTCGAGGTGCTCGAGATTGCGGAGCACGAAGACCCCCGCGGCCGGCGTCTTCAGCGACAGACAGAGCCCCATGACGAGCCGGGTCCGCGACGAGCCCAGCTCCCCGCGTGTGACCGAGCGGAAGACCGCCTCGTCGCGCAGGGCGTCGCGCACGGCCCGACGCGTCGCGAACTCGAGATGCGGGT
>CAYMLL010000069.1:0-27872 GCA_964390645.1 uncultured Planctomycetia bacterium
AGCTGGACCCGACGGGTCTCCAGAGAAGGGAGGCCTCTACCGGGTAGCCACGTTGAACCGAGCGGGCCCCAAGGGAAGGGCTCCGCGAACATGGGCCTGGGCGGCGTGAGCACTTCTGCCGGCGGGCCACGTCACCGTAAGTTCTCGCGAGAAGGCGAGGTCCGGCTCATTCCACTGCGTCGGTCGGTGAGCATTCACGTCTGGCACGATGACCGCAAGCGCGCTGAAACGGATCATGAGTGTCCTCCTTCCAGGAAGATCCATGAGTCGATGAAGTGAACGAAACCGCTGCGTCGAGGAATGAGAGCGGACCGGCCTGCGCCAGACGCGGCCGTTTCCACGATTCCCGCTACTCACTGTTTGTGTCTGTGACCGCCATGAAGTTTCACCAATCCTCGTCGGAGCCCGTCCTCGCAGGGTTCGAAGAGCTTGATACTTCTGACCTTCCCCGTAGGGTCGGAGTATTCGGACGCTCGCAACAGGGCCAGGTTGCGCGCCGTTCTCGGTCACCGCCCATCACCTTGAATCCGCGTCTCCGTGGCGGGGATTCTGTCGTCGGTACGTTGGATGGACGAGGTGGTCGGAGGGCTGATGGACTGGAAGATGATGCTGGCCTACACCACCGGATCGGCCGCCTCGGCGAAGCGCACCATCCTGTCGAGTCGAGTGCTTCCGCCAGCACCTGTTGCTACGTTGCCAGGGGCGTGCGCCTGGCAGTCATGTCGACAGCGATCGTGGAGTCACCGAGCACGATCGCGAGCACCTGCGGCGTCTGTGGCTCCCTGCTCCGCCCACACCATCGGCCTCCCCTTCACCAGCCGCTCCAGCGACAGGCCGCCAGGCTCGCTTCCCTCGACGATGGCGCCGATGATGGCAGGCGCCAACATCGCCGGGCGCAGGATGCGGCCGACGCAGGAGCGATCGATCCCAAGTGCTCCTGCCGGCTCGGTGACGCCTGAGAACCTTCGGCTCTCGATCATCTCCCGCGAGTGGTAGCCACGGGCCAAGGCGGCGAGCAGCTGCTGCTGGGTTGGCGACTTCGACAGTCGGCGGTACGAGCCGGGCGGTGAGTCCGGGTCTGCACGATGAACGGCGGCTCGATCCGAGCCGCCGGCGGCCTTTCTACATCCCGATCGAGGGGATAACCTCCGTCTCGGTGAGCCCGGTCACCGAATCGCGGGTGTTCTTCTTGTTGCAGGCCGCACTTGACGGGTTCACCGTCGAGAGACAGTACTCGGGTGTCACCTGCTCTTTTCCGCGGCTCGCCGGAACACGGCTCTGGATCAGGTCAAGATGGTCGATCATCTTCATGGGGAGGCTACCTCGTCCTTTCTGTCAGGAGATCACGTCTCGAGATCTCACACCGACCTGTCGTAGCGCCGAAGATGACGACGCCGAATTGGATGGTTTACGGTGCGACCGGCTACACCGGGGAGCTCATCGCACGCGAGGCAAAGCGGCGAGGCCTGGCGCCGATCCTGGCCGGCCGGAATCGGGAGCGCATCGAAGCCCTGGGCCGTGAGCTCGACCTGCCGACGCGAGTGGCGAGCCTCGAAGAAACGGAAGCGCTCCGGAGGTCACTGGAAGACGTCGACCTGATGCTCCACTGCGCAGGTCCTTTCGTGCGTACCGGCCCGCGTATGTTGCAGGCCTGTCTCACGACCGGAACTCACTACCTGGACATCACTGGAGAAATCGCGGTCCTGGAGTCCATCATGCCCCTCGATGAGAAAGCCAGGGCCGTCGGTGTCGCGCTTCTGCCGGGCGTCGGTTTCGACGTCGTACCCACGGACTGCCTGGCTGCGAGTCTGGCCGACGCTCTCCCGGATGCCACCCACCTCGAGCTCGCCTTCACCGCGAACGGCGGCTCGGTCAGCAGGGGAACGATCAAGACCATGATCGAGGCCATGCCCGCCGCGGGGGCAGTGCGCAAGAACGGCAAGATCACACCCGTGCCGCTCGCCTTCGACGTCAAGGAGATCGAGTTCTCCTGTGGTAAACGCTGGGCGATGACCGTTCCCTGGGGAGACGTCTCGACCGCATTCCACTCGACGGGCATTCCCGACATCCGTGTCTACACCGGTCAGTCGCCCCGCGCCATTCGACGGGCCCGGCGGATGCGTCCGCTGCTGCCGCTCGCCGGCTTGAAACCGGTCAAGCGGCTCCTCCAGTGGCGCGTCGGCCGGACAGTAACCGGGCCGGATCGGGTCGCGCGCGACTCGGTCCGCACCTTCATTTGGGGGAGAGTCAAGAACGCCGCAGGCGAGAGCGTTGCCGGCACTCTCGAAACCTCCGAGGGATACGCCTTCACCGTTCTTTCGTCGGTCGAGTGCGCCCGGCGAGTCCTGGACGGCGCCGTGGCACCCGGTGCGTGGACGCCATCGCGCGCCTTCGGCTCCGGCTTTGTGGGTGAGCTTCCTGGCGTGTCGGTCGGCGAGCTCGTTCGTTCCTGAGAGCGCGGGATGGGCTCGGCCGGCAGCTCGTGCGGACTCGGCCTCTGGCCCCGCGACGCACGGGAAGCGGCCGGTCTCGATCAGGTTCTGTCAGCAGGCCGGCCCGCGAGCCCCGGCCGTCGGCACTGCCCGGTCACGTCGTGTGGCCACCGTGCCCGGCTCCATCCCCGCGACGATCGCCGTGACGGGAGCCTCTTCAGCGGTTCGTCACGGACACGACGACTCCTCGAAGAGCTATCGCCAGGTCACGGGTACCACGACGGCAAAGGTCGTTGCGGCGTGATGCTGGCCCAGCTCGAGAACCGATGTGCTTGCTGCGATCACGTGATCCCTGTTTCTCGAGGGAGCAATCCCAGCATCGAGAACTCGGTTGCGGCGTGTTCCGCCTGCAACCGCGAGAAGTCTGATGGCCCGGTTCCAGAGAATCGAGCGGGAGACGCCGCGTCAAGGCCCCCGGAATGGGACGGCTTCGTTTCGCTGTATCCAAGGCTGCCACGCGCGACTGCTGGCTGGTGCCGCGCAATCGAGGATCGGGAATCATGGGTATCTGTTTGACAAGCCATTGCAGCGGACCGTCCGCTCCGCGCCCTGCCGCCAGACGGCACAACTGTTCGAGGGCAGTCCGATCATGAATCTGGACGACAAGGTCAACGAGCTCGAAGAGAACGTTGCGAAGCTCGGGTATCGAGTCGCCTCGCTCAGACGCGTCGTCTTCTGGTTGACCGTCCTGGTTCTTGTTTCGATCCTCGGAATCCTCTCCGTTCCCGAGGCTCGCAGCTCTCTCTTCAGTCTCGGATTCATCGTCGTCCTCGTCGCTGCGACGTTAGCATTCATGCAGCTTGCCACCTGGATGTTTCGAGCGCTCGATCGTGCGGCTCAGGGAAGTCGAAACTCAGACGAGTCTCCGGATTCGCAGGTGCCGAAGGTATAGGCGGTGGATACCGTGATCGCTGAATCTCCGTCGAACAAGCGAGTGCATGCTGACGAGGAACGGGCCTGGCGCCGTTCTTGTCGGTTCCGATGCGACGTTTCCTTTAGCTCGTGCGTCCGGCATTCCACATCCGTTGCCAGGTCTTCTCCTTCCAGTTGATCCTTCAGGTTTCGACTTCCTCGGCAGCGTAGACAATTCCGTCCGACCGCTCCAGCCAGGAAGCTGTTCCGGGATCCGGCATCGAACGTCTCCGGCCACATGACCAGTCGTTGCAGCGGACTGCGACAGCGCGCACGATGATCGTTCTCGCAACAGCTCGCGGCTGCTGAACTCGATCGTCAGGCCCCCCGGGAGTTGCCGTTGGACGGCCATCAAATTATCTCGACCGTACGGGCGTTCTTGAAGTTCGTCGACTCCCCTCCTGCGGACGCCGCGGAGCGAGATCAACGGCTTCTGAGACACCTCGACTCGCTTGCCCACTCCCAGCACCACGTCGCGTTCACGTTCGACGATCGCGATTATCCTGATCCGCCGAATCTCGCTGACAAGCTACGAGACCGGATCGCCCGGCGTTTCCCCGACTTCGGCCACTACAACACCCCCGAGTATCTCGAGACCAACGTCGGTGAGTCTCCGTGCATCGTCGGTGACGCGATCGACGATATTCACGACATCGTTTCCGAGCTCCTCGAGGTCGAATGGCGCTGGTCGAACACGAGCTCGGCAGACGCCCTCTTTCATTTCGAGTTCACGTACGGTTCCCACTGGCAGTACCATCTCCGGTGGCTCCAGGTGTATCTCGTCGAACGTCAATACGAGGCCTGACCACGCGCTGGAGCGGCCTTCGGTAACGCCCGCGTGGCCAGTGGCGCTCCACTCCGCGGCTGCTCAACCTGGACGCTCGCCGACAAACCGGAAAGCGTGATCTGTCGTATGGCCGGCACCAATCCGCATACGTCACCCGCGACCGGATCCGCAACCCGGACCAGCGCTGAGTTGTACTCGCCGGGGCGCGTGGCTCGGGCGTCTCTTTTCGGTCTCCCGGTTGCAGGATGTGTGCTACTGGCGATCAGCTACAGACGCTCTGGTGACGTCGCCGCTGCAAACGTGGCGTTCGCCGCCGGCTTCTTCGGGACGGCTTCGTTTCTGGTGGTGGCTGTTTCTTCTACCAGACGATTTCCCGCCGGGTCTCTCGACAGCTTCGAGCTCCGGGATGTATCTATGCGCGAGAGCACTCCAACGGAGCACCCATGAGCGTCGCCTTGCGATCGGAGGAACCAAGGCGTCTGCACGGGCCGCGACCGGCATCGGGGTGCCATGTTTCATTTGCATTTGTATCGCGCTCCTTGCCTTCTTCCTTGCCGCGCCGGATGATGGGTCCGGCGAGGAGCTCTGAATGAATGAACACATGCGAAGGCATCTCCTTCGTTTGCGGGTTTCAACCGAGAAGTGGCGAAGCAGGCGATGCGACGGAGCGTGTGATCCGGTCGGCTACATATGGCAAGATCAACGGCGTGTGCCCGCTGATCGCGATCGTTCGGTGGCACCATTCGAGTCAGTACGGTAGTGCAGAAAGTCAACCTCCAGGAGAAGCTCAAACGGTTCTCTGACCACTGGAGCCCGAAGATCGTCGGCGAGCTGAACGGACACCACGTGAAGCTAGTGAAACTCCAGGGAGAGTTCGTTTGGCACCGACACGAGCACGAAGACGAGCTGTTCCTCGTCTTGAAGGGCGAGATGACCATCCAGCTCCGGGATCGCGACGTTCCTCTCCGCGAAGGCGAGTTCTTCATCGTGCCCAAGGGTGTCGAGCACAACCCGATCGCCTCGGAAGAAGCTCAAGTCCTGCTCCTCGAGCCCGCGTCCACGCTGAACACCGGTGATACTCGAAGCGAGCGAACCGTCGAGTTTCCCGAGCGCTTGTAGCCCGCGCGAATCGACGCCAAGGTTGCACGCGTCGCCGGCGCCCGGGATCCGAAAGCGATACGGCGGGGCGCTGGTGCATGAATACGTCTTGTCGACGTGGACGGACGCATCGAGACTGTCGGTCCATCGACAGTTCTCGGGGAGCTTCGCTCGTTGGCAGCAAGCACGTCCAGTCCGGTGCACCCGAGATACAAGACAGAGTACGCGGTGAAGAACTGACCGGAGCACGAGCGAGGACTCCGGAATCGTGTCGATATCACGATCCGGTTCAGCGAGGAGGCGATCGTGCGTTGGATTCCTCGTGGGAGGCGGAGGCGAGGCGCGCAATGACGGTGCTCGGACCTCGCGATCGAGACGGCGCTGACGTCGAGGCTCTTGTTTGATTTGCCGCCGCGTCAAACCCGGGGGTTTCGCCAGCTCGCTTCCGGGATCGATGGATCCGGACCTTGAATCGCCCGATCACACGACGCTCTCGCGTCGCGCTGAGCATCTTGAAACCGGGCTCCCCGCTGCGGGAAAGGGAGGCGCGATTCAGACCGTCGTTGCCAGCACAGGATTGCAGATCGTCGGTCAAGTCCCGTGGGCCCACGCGAAGAACGGGCGGAGGGGGACTCGAGAGTGGCGGAAGCTGAATGTCGGGGTCGATGAGAACGGAGTGATCGTGGCCAAGGATCCCACCGACAGCACCGCGGACGACACGAGCGTCGTACCCGCTCTTGTGAGACAGATTCCCGACGACACGAAGATCACGCGATGCACCGCCGACGGCGCCTACGACCGGATTGTCGCCTAAGAGACGTTCGTCGAACTTGGAGCGACTGTCGTCGTCCCTCCGGTCAAATCGACGAGTCTGTCCAGAAGAAAGATGCGAGTAGCGAGAGCGCGAAGCCGCACTGTCCGTCGGGCCGGAGTGTGGGTCGCAGGCAGTGGAAGAAGGAGGCGGGCTACCATCGCCAGGCTCGCGTCGAGAACACGTTTTCTTGATTCAAGCCGCTCTTCGGCGGCCGACTTCGATCACGCCATCGAGGTAAACCAGCGTCCGAGGCCCGATTCGCCTGAGACATTGTCGACCGTGTGCTTCAGCTTGGAGCGTCAGGACTCGAGCCGATTCGAGATCGAGGTTGATCGGCCGCGAGGAAGAACGCGCCGATTTCGATTCGTGCAACAGCGCCGTTTCCAGCCGGAAATCGCGTAGGCAGCAGGACGCTTTCATCATAGCCTCTACGCATGAGAAGGCACATCCGCTGGCTTCTGGGCGAACTTCAAGTATGGGAGCACTCCGGCCTGGTGGACCCGGCGACAGCCGAGAAGATCCGCGAGCACTATCCCACCCCCGCCAAGGTGCGTCCCTGGGGCGCTATTGTCTTTTCCAGTATCGGCGCGGTCATCTTCGGGCTCGGGGTGATTCTCTTCTTCGCCTACAACTGGGAAGCGATGCCGAAGTTCGCGAAGCTGGGCCTGGTCTTCGTCGCCCTGGGGTCGGCGCACGGCTCCGGATACCGGCTGTGTAAAGGCGGAAGGCACGTGGAGCTCGGCGAAGCGTTGCATGTGCTGGGGACGATTCTCTTCGGCGCGGGTATCTGGCTGGTCGCCCAGATCTATCATATTGACGAGCATTACCCCGACGCGTTCCCGGTCTGGGGTGGTGCAGCGCTGATCATGGCCTGGGTCACGCCCTCGATCGCGCACGGGATCATCGCGGCGGTGGTTTTCGTGCTGTGGGGAGGGTTCGAGGTCTTTGATTTCCACCACTCCGCGCACTTGTCACCGCTACTGATTCTGTTCGGGATCGGGCCGCTGGTCTGGGTGCTCCGCTCGCGTGTCTTGCTGATCACCACCGCCATCGCGCTACAAGTGTCGGTGGTCTTCACGGTGGCGGGAATCGATGACGACCTGATTCTGCCGACGCTCCTGTGCCTGGCGGCGAGCTTCGCTGCCCTGGGGCATCTGCTGCGTGGACGGACCGTGGAGCCCTTCCGGCCCGCACACTTGACTGTGCTGGGGAACGTGGCCGTCTGGATTCTGCTCTACGTCCTGACGTTTCGCGAAGCCGCCGAAGAGCTGCTGGAGCCTCTCACGTTCGAGAACGAGCCTCTCGTCGTGAGTTACTTTTCCGTGATCACCCTCGTCGCGGCCCTGCTCTGGGTGCTGGTTCTTCTGCCGCCTGCGTCGTTGAGGCGGCGCATGGAGCATGGACTGCGCTGGGATCACCTGGTGGTTTCCGCCGTGCTGGTCATCCTCATCTCGAGCTGGACCTGTCTCGGCTGGGCCACCGCGGGCGACGGATGGGCAGGCGCGGTCATCTTCAACCTGCTCTTCGTCGCCGGCGCCATCTCCCTCATGGTTCACGGCTGCAAGACCGTGCATGCCGGATATGTGACGGTGGGGAGCCTGCTGCTGGCCTCGATTGTGCTGACCCGCTACGCCGATCTCTTCGAGAGCCTGCTCGTGCGCTCCCTGGTGTTCTTGCTGATGGGCGCGGGCATTTTCTCCATCGGCATCGCGTATTCGAAAGCGAAGCGACGGCAACAAGCCCTCAGCGAAACACCACCATGAATCGGAGCGCACTTGTCATTCTGGCCGTGGTCCTGCAGTTCTTCGTGCTGGCCTTCATGGCCGGTAAGCGTGAGCTGCTCGTGCGCACCGGCCGGACCGTCTGGATTCGTACGGCTCCGATCGATCCGCGCGATCTGTTTCGCGGGGACTTCGTCAGGCTGAACTACCAGCTCAACCGCGTGACGGACAGTGAGCTGAGTGGAGACCTCGTGACGAGCGCGAGACGAAGTGCGGGCGAAGTGGTGTACTCGGTGCTCCGTGAAACCGAAAACGGCCTCGTTGAGCTGGATCATGCCACGGACGCGTGCCCGGAAGCCGGGCTGTATATCGAGGGACGGACCACACACGACTGGGGATTCCGCCGCCGGCGTGGGCAGGTCCTGACCGTGAAGTACGGCATCGAGACGTACTTCGTGGAGCAGGGCGCAGGCCTGGAGATGGAGAGCAAGCGCGGCAGTCGTGGCGGCGTGCAGGTGCCGCTGGAAGTGGAAGTTGCCGTGGGCGGCGACGGAACCGCGATCATCAAGGGGCATCGTTGGGCGCCGCTGGGAATCGGTGTCCGGCTGATTCCTCCGCCGTCGCAAGTCAGGCAGCCAGGGCAACCGGCTCCGCCTCCCGTCGGAGCGAAGCTCGAGTTGACCCTCGAGAACGCGTCGGAAGGGACCCTCGCGATCGTGAATCTTCCTGACCTCGGAGCGTTCCGTTTGAGATCTGTCCGGTGGGCCCCGAGGCAATACGAGCTGGTGGAGCCGTTAGCGCAGGACTCGCCCGTGGAAGACGCTCACGTCATCTCTCTACAGCCCGGGGAGTCTCACGTCTACAGGATCGATTTGGAGAATGACCGCTGGCTGGTTCGTGCGAAGGGCACGCAAGAGACACCGGTGAAGATCGCCACGCTGCCCTGGGGACAGACCTTTCGCTTCGTCTATTCCTCGCCGCCGAGAGAAGCCTGCGCGCATCTTGAAAGCTCGGCGGCGATCTGGCACGGGTCCCTGGAATCGCAGGCGTTCCATGCCGGGGGGCGTGTCGACTAGAGGCCCGTCGAAGAAGTGCTCCGGTCGCGAGACCGTCGGGCTCTGTTGGAATCGAAGACGCACGCCGGGCCCGGGGACGGAAAACCGTCGTCCACCATGCGGGATCGCCGTCGTGTTCGATCCCGACTCCGGTTCGTGGGACCCACCAAGTGTGATCACGACTCCAACGCCCGCCAGTCCCTCGCGGCTGATGTAACGGCCGTGCCGTTTCTTCGGGCTTTGTTCCGTGCGCTGGAGTCCGGGATGTCGCGACGCAGAGCAGGGCGACCTGGTGTCGCGCCTGCATCTGCGTCGAGCATGTCCCCGAAATGCGGCTGCTTGACCTTCTTGTGTCCCGTCCGGATCTCAGCGACTGGCCGCCAGCCGACGCTTGCGGCCGAGGATGACCACCCCCCCCAGTACCAGGAAGAGCGAGAGCAAGACGCCAATCCCTGCTGGCGAGACGGTCGGAACTGCCGATGGTGGACCTCCCGTGTCGACGTTCAAGTTGTCGATGGTGAGCGTCTCGGTGGCGCCGCCCGTTCTGGCGCTGAACGCGAAGGTGTGCGAATCGTCAGCGGCGAGCCCCGGCGTCGGCAAGTTGGCGAAGACGCTCGCCGGACCTCTGCCGGTGTTCACGGTGAGGGTCACGCCGTCCGCGGGATCCCAGACGATTGTGGCTGAGCCGTTCACGGCTTCGCCGTCCAGAAGGATGTCCGCAGGTACAAAACCGCCGGGGACGTCGACGCCGTTCACGGCCACGTTGTAACCATGCTCCGCATCACCGAGTTGCCAGGTGTCGAACTCGACGGAAAGCTGCGGGGTCGCACCACCGAAACCTTCCTCGGCGTTTCCGTGGCCGCCCGCAGGCCCCTCCCCCGCCGGGGGAATGACACCGTAAGTCACCGAGAACCCGTCGGCCGGGTCGTTAGCTCCCGCGCTGTCGAAGAGAGAAAAGTCGAACGACATCGTCCAACCGCCGGAAGAGCTGTCGATGAACGGGAGGCGGAAAGAGGCGCGCGTGCTTCCCACGAGATCCTGGGTGAGCCTCAGGGCACCACCCTGGACGCTGGCGGTGCCGTCACTGCTGCCGATCACACTGCCATCTTCAAGATCGGTTGTCCCATCGTCGAAGCCATCGAAGTCCTGACTGTAATTGTCAGCAATCGCGACAGACATGAATACAATCGAAAACCCCAAACCCGCCAAGATTCTCAGAGCTGCCATCGTTCCTCCTCGGATCGAAAAAGGATAAAAGGAAGGTCTTCCTCGCGAACTCCGTCGATCAAAGTAATCCGAGGCAGGGACCTGACGCAAAACAAATTCCGGCGATAACCGGGCGGTGCTGAATGCCTTTCCGGTCGGTGTCGTTGCCGGGCGTTGACACGTTCCGCTGCGCTTCGTTGGGGAATCTACGACTCACGCAGGATCACCCACGCTTCGATGAGCGCTGATCCAACCGTGATGACTATCCGAGACATCGGGCATTGTAAAAACAGGGCCGAGGCCGCACTCTGGCCGGGTGTGGTTCTTGACACCGGTCCTCGAGCTCGAATGAAAGCTGCGAAGTTTCTCCTTCTCGCATCCCTTGCCATGGCGGCGTCCGGGGTTTCCGCGGCAGAGAAGCCCAATATCCTGTTCTGCATTTCAGACGACCAGTCCTATGCCCACGCCGGGGCCAATGGTGATCCGCTGGTCAAGACGCCCGCCTTCGACCGTGTCGCCCGTCAGGGCGTTCGCTTCAAGTGGGCTTTTTGCGATGCGCCCAGTTGTGGCCCGTCACGAAGCGCCATCCTGACCGGACAGCACATCTGGCGCCTGGAGGAAGCGGGCAACATCCACAGCACCTTGCCCGCCAAGTTCAACACCTATACGGAGCTGCTGCAGGAGGCGGGCTACGCCATCGGATTTACCGGCAAGGGCTGGAGCCCCGGGCGGCTCGAGCCGGGCGGTCGAACGGCCAATCCGGCCGGCGCGGAATTCAACAGGAGAAGGGTGAGACCCCCCTTCCGGGGAATCACCGACAGGGATTACGCGGGAAACTTCGACGAATTCCTCGGCCAGGTTTCAGAGGATCAACCGTTCTGCTTCTGGCTGGGAACGTTTGAACCCCATCGCGGCTACGAGGAAGGCGCGGGTCGGCGGACGGGAAAAGACCCCTCCAAGGTGAACGTACCGCCGATCTTCCCGGACCACCCGGTCGTGAGAGACGATCTTCTCGATTACTTCGTGGAGATCGAGCATTTCGACAAGATGGTCGCCCGTGCGATCGAGACCCTGGAGAAGACCGGCCAACTGGACAACACCATCGTGGTGGTCACCAGCGACCACGGCATGCCATTCCCGCGTGCCAAGGCCAGTCTCTATGATGCAGGCACACATGTACCGCTGGCCATTCGCTGGCCCGAGGGCATCACGAAAGCGGGCCGTGCGCACGAGGGCCTGGTAAACCTCAGCGCCCTGGCGCCCACCTTCCTGATCGCGGCCGGCCTGCAGGTGCCCGGGACGATGACCGGCGGGGATCTGATGTACGTGCTCAGCAACGCGGGAAAGCCGAGCCAGAGAACTTACGAGGATACGTCCGCCGCGTTCATCGCCATGGAACGCCACGACGGCTGCCGCAAGGGAGGCAAGGGCTATCCCTGTCGCGCAGTGCGCACACGGGAGTACCTCTACATCAGGAATTACGAACCCGGCCGCTGGCCGGCGGGCGATCCCGACCGCAAGTTCTGCGCGCGCGACATTCCTTTTGGTGAGGTTGATTCCTCACCGACCAAGACGCTCCTCATGAACAACAGGGACAAGCCCGGCTTCAGGCGCTTTCATGACCTGGCCTTCGCAAAGCGCCCCGCGGAGGAGCTTTATCTCGTGGGCAAGGATCCCGGCCAGCTGGTGAACCTCGCCGACGACGTCGAATATGCCGAGGTCCGGAAGAAGCTCAGCGCCCGACTGCAGGAACGACTGGTTCGCACCAAGGATCCACGGGCTCTCGGCCTGGATGCGCCCTGGGACCACTACCCCTATTACGGCAGGCGTCGAAACAAGAACTGGAAGATCGATCCGAAACCAGGGAAGAACCCGTGAAAGCACTCATGGTCCCGCCCTGTCCGAGAACGGTGCTTCCGTTATCGACTGTCGCTACGCAGCCAGTCGCGTTCGCGTGGGGGTGACGTCGATCGCGATGGCGGAGTCGGCGAACCCGGTCGCGAAATCGCCGAGCGCGAAAACGACGCCCGTCGACGAGAAGATCTCTCGGAACGTGAGCCGCCGCGAGGTCAGCCTGGCTTGCAGGGCCGGCTCCCTTGCCGCTCCGGGCTGCCGGCGACTCCGGGTGTCTCCTCGCCCTCTGCAGCGGCAATTCATGGTGCGGTTGATTGCAGAGCAGGGGAAGCGCCCCTCACGACCTTCACGACTTCGCTGAGGCTGAAGGTGCTCGGGTCCTGCTGTGGTGTGGCGTACGAGAGGTTCGGGCGCTGAAATCCGCCGGGAACGGCCGGCGCGGGCTCGGGTTCCGAAGGGATCCGGGCCGACACTTCAAGTCCACGCGTTCCGGGGTTGCCGCCGCATCGCTCGCAGCTTCTGCCTATCGGAGCGCGACATCGTCGATGTAGATCTCCCCATGACCCCCGTTCACGGCGCCGGTCACAAAGCGAAAGTAAGCGAAGCCTTCTTCGGCGCGGCCAGCTTGGGGACGTCGATCTTGCTCCAGTCACCTGGTCGCCCCTTGAATGCAACGAAGCCGGCTCCGCGAATGACGCGACCGCGGCGGTCTAACCACTGCAGTTGGTACTGCGTGACGTAGCTGGGGCCGACAGCGACTGGCTTGATCCAGAACTGCAAGCTGTGGGTCTCACCGCCATCGACCGGGGCTCTGGAACCCAGCGATCCCTCGCAGGGCGTTGCGCCCTTGCTGGTCAGCTTGGAGTGCATGCCAAAGAGACCGTGGTGGGCTCCCTCCTTGCTGCGCTTCGGCGGATGGCTCGAGGCAGCCGACCAACCGTGGGCGGAGAACGCCTTTCCGGACTCCAATCCTCCGTTCGTCAGAATGCTCGCGGCCGGCGCCAGTCTCTTCAACAATGCTGCGCTTTCTTTCCAGCTGATGTCCAGTTTCTCGAGACGTGCATCGACTTCCTGTTCGGACAGAGTCCCGGCTTCCTTGTCCCTTCGGATCCGATCGAACTCCAGCGCCTTCTTGCCCTCGCGGGCATTCACGAGACTGCCGATCACCGCGCGCCGGATCAGAGACAGATCGACAACCGGGACCTTTTTCTCCTTGGCCTTGGACACGCGCTCCTGATCCGCGGCCCCTGCATCTTCGACCGGTGGGGCGGCCGACAGTGCTTGAAACGGCAGGCTGACTGTCCATGCGAAGACGGTGGCTTGTACCAGGAGAGGATTGATCGGTCTCATGGACCGGGATCACATGCTCGACAGGAGGTTCGGGGTGCAGGCTCGTAAGACAGCCCAGCCTGAACGATGCGAACGCGTGTGGTCAGACAACTCGAACGCGTTGAATCCAGCAATCTTGTGCGTTGCTCTCTCCGGTGCTTCCGTCATCGACGGTTGCTGTGCCGCCAGTCGGCACACCCCCGAGTGATCCTCGAGCACGATATCGTCGACAGTATTCCGAGGCCTTCTCGAGCCGGCGGTCAACGGTGTTCCAGGAGAGCTTCTTCACTCGCGCGACGGCCGACTTGCTGACGCCTTCGGGGCTCAAAGCCGCGACCTCGTCGAACGTCGATCGACGATGCTGAAGGCGGTGGCATGGCGTTTCCCGGGTCGCTCCGAAGGTGCGACCGCAGGACGTGCATCGATACCGGCGACGCTCTGCCGATCGCGTCTTGCAGGAACCGTGTCGGACGATGGTGGCGTATTCCGTGCACGTGGTGCTCGGGCGGGACGGTGTCTTCACTCCGGCTCAGCACGCTGTAGATCCGGTGGTCAGGAAACGAGTCGTAGATCGTATCCGCCGGGTGTTTTACGATCGAGGCGACGACAACTGATGGAGGAAGCACCCGTCGAGACTCCCGCCGGTCGGCGCGGGCTCGGCGCTGGCTTCGAGCCCTTCGACGTTCACGTGTTCCGTCTACAGCTCGAGAGCTGATTCCCGGCGGTGGACCCTCTCACGAATCCTTCTGAGAATCCCAGGTGAATCACATGAAGCCCGTATCGATCGCGTCGCTCTCGCTCCTGATCGGCGCGCTCACGCTGCACGCCGCGGATTGGCCCCCGACCCGGGACCGCACCAAGGACGCGAGGATCAACGGACGCGTGATGGAGACCTTTCATCATGGGTCCAGGCCGGAGTGGGGCTACGGGGCACCGCAGGAGGACACCTTCGTCGTGGTGCGCCCGCTGCAGGATCGCAAGAATGCGCCGCTTTACGTCGTGTTGCACTCCGCCGGGCACGACGTGTTCTCCGCGGTTCGTTGCACGAAGACAGTCGGCAACCACGACATCTACCGCTCGCCGGACGACCACCACGCGCTTTACGTCGACTGCCGCAAGAACAAGGGCGACTGGTGGTGGGGTGGAATGCACCGCCGGGACAAGAGGCTGACCGCCAGGAACTCGGGCGGCGACACGGTGCCCGTGGAAAAGCGTGTGATGGCGACGGTAGCCTGGGCGATCGAGCGATACCGGATCGACACGAACCGTGTCTACCTCTGCGGAAACTCCATGGGCGGCAGCGGCACGCTGGGGATCGGCATGCGCCACGGTGACGTGTTCGCCGCGATCAAGGCCAATGTCCCCGCCGGCGTCGAGCACGTCTCCGAGCGCATGTTCTTGCCGCCGAAGGCCGTCCCGGAGGGAGTGACCTTGCCGGATCCGCCGATCTGCATCGACTATTCCGCGCAGAACGACCGCTGGTCCGCGGGGCACGGGCGCTTTGTCCGGGCGATGCGCGATCGTAGATACGCGCTCTTCTTCTACTGGGGGCCGTTCGGCCACGCCAACAACTCCGCCCAGATCATGACGGTGAACGACCTGATCGATTCCTTCGATTGGCTGAGTGTCAAGAGGAACGAGCCGTATCCCGCGTTCACCAGCGCATCCACCGACTCGACAGTCCCCTGGCCAGATGATTTGAAGAGCGCCGACTCGGGTCAGATCAACGCCTTCTTTCGCTGGAAGACGCTCAGCGACACTGTGGACAGGGCCGAGATGGAGCTCTTTCTCGTTTCGCCACGGGACCTCGACACGAGATTCGAGATTCCGGCCGTGGCTCGAGTAGACGTCACGTTGCGTCGTCTCCAGAACTTCAAGTTGCAGCCCGGCACCGCGTTTCGCTGGAGCTTCGGTAAAGCGAACGGCGAGAGCAACGCGGATGCGCAGGGACTGATCACGATTCCCGGAGTGAGAGTTACCGGCGATTCGACGACGCTCAGGATCCGCTCCGGCTCGTTGAAGACCGCCGCTACGAGCCAGCCCGATGCGCGCCTCCACGCCGATGGCAAGGGCTGGCGTCTCGACAAGGCGAAGCGAGTCGACGCGGAGCGGCCACGCGTGTTGCTCATCGGTGACTCCATTCTCGAGGGCTATTTCAAACGCGTCGTCACCCGGCTCGACGGCAAGGTCGATGTGGACGGCTGGGTGAACCCGCACTGGCAGTCCAAGGGCACGAACAGACTGCTCGCCGATGTCCTCGCGAACAACGGCCCCTACGACGTCGTGCACTTCAATATGGGGCTTCACGGCTGGCCGGAGGGTCGCATCAAGCCCGGGACCTTCGAGCCGCTCACCAGGGCCTACGTCGGAATCCTCGAGGCCAAGCTCCCCGGTGCGAAGCTCATCTGGGCCAGTAGTACACCTGTCACCGCGAAGGGGAACTCCGCCGAACTGGAACCCGAGATCAACCCGATCATCGTCGAGCACAACCGCATGGCCGCCAGGGTCATGAAAGAAGCCGCGGTAGCGGTGAACGATTTCTACGCACTCCTCGTAAACAAGCGCGAACTCGCAAGAGGTGACCGCTTTCACTGGACCGGTCCAGCCTACGAGTTGCTGGGTGAGACGGCCTCGCAATCGATCCTCGAAGCGCTCACCTCGAAGTCTGCCGGGGGGCTTCGGGGGAGAGTACGGGATTGACCTGGTCGCGGTGGATCGGCGAAGCCCGCCAACCCATCGACATGCGATCGGTGTGGAACGAAGCGAGCGACCCTTGCGAGAGGGAGCGTCTGGACGTTCCAATGGGACCATGAAAAGCACGAAACCCTCGTCTCTTCTCGGGCTCTGTGCCGGTCTCTTTGCGGTGTGCTGGCCGGCGACGGGCCACCCGGAGAAGCCTCGACTTCCGGTTCCCGACAAGCTCGTGGTGCTCGCCTTCGACGACGGCAACGCGTCCGACCTGGCCACGGTCGCGCCCATTCTCGAGAAACACGGTTTTGGCGCCACCTTCTTCATCACGTCGGGATGGTTGGGCGGAGAGAAGCGTCTGGGATGGTCCGAGGTGGTGAAACTCCATGAAGCCGGCTTCGAGATCGGTTGCCACTCGACGACCCATCCCAATCTACTCGGGCTCTCCACCCCGGAGATCGAGAAGCAAATCGTGGACTTCGATCGCGCCTGCGCTGCGAACGGCGTTCCGAAAGCGACTTCGTTCGCCTACCCGGGCGGGCACTTCGATCGACGAGTGATCGCGGCGATGGAGAAGCACGGTTATCGAACGGCTCGCCGCGGAAGGGATCCGGAGCGTCCGCTCGAAGACGCCGGTGGATTGGGCCGAGCGTACGTTCCGGGGGAAGACGACCCGTTCCTTATTCCCAGTACGATGACACGCGGCGTGGGAGCCATGGAAGACGCCTACATCGTCCGCGCCCTTGCGCAGGCGACCGCCGGACGCATCGCGGTCCTCACCTATCACGGTGTTCCCGACGTCCATCGACATTGTTCCACCCCGATAGAGCGTTTCCGGAAGGACATGCGGTACCTCGAGGATTCTGGTGCCACGGTGATCGCCGTCCGTGATCTGGTGCGCTACGTCGATCTCTCGAAGCGTCCAGCCGACCCCTTCGCTCCGATTGTCCGAAGGCTCGGAATGCGGGTCGAATCGCCCCGTTGTGACACGACTCAGGCCGTCCCGAAGTTCAGCTGGAAGCTCGACCCGAATCGCTGGAAGCAGAAGCAGGTTGCGTACCGAATCCTCGTGGCGAGCACCAGGAAGCAGCTGGAACGAGATCGCGGAGATCTCTGGGAGAGCGGCAAAGTCACCAGCGGCAACCGAAGTAATGTCCCGTACGAGGGCAAGGCACTCGAGGCGGGCAGGACGTACTGGTGGAAGGTTCAGTGCTGGAACCGGCGCGACCCGGCGGCCATCGCAGAGATCGAGCCGTACCAGTCCGAAGAGCTGCTCGCCGAGTTGCAGAAGTCGCGCGCTGGACCTTTCAGTTCGCCGGCCTCGTTCAAAGCGAACGGAACGAAACAGCGAACGCCCGGAAGGTAGAGCTACCGTGCTCCCTTCCCGAGCGAGGTCAGAAACCGCATCAGGTCGTTGAGCTCATCGCGCCGCAGGGACGCCGTCAGGCCGGGCGGCATCAGCGAAACGGGACTGCGGTCGATCGCGACGATGTCGGACGTGCGAATGGCGATCACCGTCCCCTCGGCGTCGCGCACGAGGGTGGCGGTGCCCGTCTTACGTTCCAGCAAGCCGGAGACCACGGTGCCGCTCTTCTTCACGACGACCACGGTCTCGTAGCCCTGCTTGATCGTGGTGCTCGGATTCGCGAGCGACTCGAGCAGCGACTCGGGTGTCGCGTACGTCCCGACCGTCGTCAGGTCCGGGCCGACGCTTCCTCCCCGGTTGTCGACCAGGTGGCACGTGATGCAGCGCAAGGTCTCGCGTTCGAAGATTTCCCGACCGCGCGCGACGTCGCCGAGTTCCGGGAAGTCTCGCAGAATCGCGCGCCGTTCTGCGGCGGAGAGATTCTTCGAGAGCGGCTCGAGGCCTGCCGCCTTCTCGAGCGCGGCGATCAACGTGTGCATCTCGCGGCCGGAGGCGCGGATCCGTCGCAGGCCGGCGACGGCGATCGGCTTCTTCATAGTCGCTCCCTCGAGCGCGGCTCTCAACGCGGCGGGCCCTCGCTCGTGGGCGAGGAACGCGTCGATCGTCAGAGCGGATCGCGTCGGGTCGTCGAGTTCCGACAGGAGGGATACCGCGGGCCGGGCGGCCTCGACGGGGTCGATCCGGGCCCAGGCAGCGAGCGCGTGGGCCCGTAGCACGGGCGACCGCCCGGCAGCGCCGAGTCGCTTCAGCTCCGCGGTCGACCCGAGCCTCCCCAGGGCCCGGCACACCGACTCCAGCAGCGGCCCGCCGGCGCTCTGCGGGTTGCTGGCGCTCTGCGGGTTGCTGGCGATCGCGATCAATCGAGGCTGTGCCGTGGCGACATCCCATAGCCCGGCGAGCTCCGTCGCTGCCATGACAACGTCGGCATCGTCTGCTGCCAGAAAACGGATGACGTCTTCTGCGTCGGGAGGAACGTGGCTGTTGTCAGCCGCGCCCCGGGCGATGGCCGCGAGCAAACCGGGATTCTGCTTCGCCATGCCGAGCACACTCTCGAGGTCTCCGGGTTCGCCGAGAGCGGCGATTGTGGACACCGCTTGCGGAAGAGTCTCCGCGTCGATGGCGCCGGAGGTCACCAGCCGCAGCAGTCGCGAGATCGCTCGCGGGTCGCCGACCTCCTCCAGCGCGTACGCGAGCCGGCCGGGATCACCGTCGAAGACCCGCTTGCCGGACTGCAGCGCGGGCAACCACTGATCGCGCAGCTGTCGGACGGTGAGCTCGAGGGCGAAGTTCAAGTTGTCGTCGGTCGGATACGAGCGGGCGCGAAGCGCCACGTCAGCTGCCTCGAGCGAAGCGAGGCCGCGCAGCCCGTTGACCGCTTCCAGGCGAACTTGCGGGTGCTCGTCCTCGACCGCACGCGCGAGAAGAGCGATCCGATCGATCCGGCTGCCTGTCGCCGTCTGCGCGTCCGTGTTCGCGATCGCGCGAGCCGCTGCGGCCCGCACCTGCGGAGAGGGAGATTGCAGGAGCGCCGCGAGCAGCTCGGCGGGCGCTGCCCGGTGAGCCATGAACAACCACAGCGCCTCCAGGCGATGGCCCTCGAACAGCGGGTCGGTGGGGTCGAGATTCTTCACCCACGCGCGGAGCGTTTCCGAGATTTCGTCGAAGGGGCGGGAGGCGAGCTCGCGCCGGGTCTGGTTGCGGGTGTACGGCTCCGGCGCTTTGAGCTGTTCGAGAAGATTTGCCACCGTCGCCTCGACGATGGCCGGGGGCTCGACGAGCGAGCGGCCCGTGGCGGTGATCCTCCAGATGCGGCCGTGCGACTTGTCGCGCAGCGGATGGTAAAAGTCCACCTCGCCGTGGTCGATGATCGCGTTGTACCAATCGACCACGTAGATCGCGCCGTCCGGTCCCATCTTGACATCGACCGGCCGGAACGAGCGGTGAGCCGAATGCAGGACGGTCTCGACCTCCTTCGCGGAGTATCCGCTGCCGCTCGGCTGCAATTCGTATCGGACCGTGCGGTTGGCGCGAAAGTCGTTGCCGAGAAAGCTGCCCTGCCAGTGATCCGGGAGGTGGCGGCCGGAGACGAACTCGGCGCCGGTGTTGTTCGGCTTGCCGCGGATCAGCCCGTCGAGTACCCGGTGGGCGCCGACGGCCGAGCGAAACGCCGAGCCCGGAAACACGTAGTGCGGGCCCTGACCCGCCGCGCCGTCCGTGCCGAACGACTGACCCCAGCGGTCGAACGCGAAGCCCCAGGGGTTGACCATGCCGGTGGCGAACGGCTCCAGGCGCCCGGTCCCGGGGCGGAAGCGCCACACGCCGCTGCCGTTCATCCGCCGCGGCCCGTGTGGCGTATCGACGAAGCTGTTGATGTAGATAGACTGGATGAAGTGCAAGTCTCCCCACGGAGCCCAGCGCAGGCCGTGGATCATGTGGTGGACATCGGCGTTGCCGAATCCCGAGAAGACGACGCGTCGCGACTCGGAGACATCATCCCCGTCGGAGTCCGCCAGGAAGAGCAGTTCGGTCGCGCTGCAAACGTAGGCCCCACCCGCGACCGGCATGACCGAATGGGGGACCAGCAGCCCCTCGGCGAACACGACATGATGATCGGCGACCCCGTCGCGATCCCGGTCCTCGAGGATCACGATGCGGTCGTCCGGTCTTTCACCCGGCCGTGGGTGCGGGTACGTCGACGAGGTCGAGACCCAGGCCCGCCCGCGGAGGTCCCAGTTCAGGTTGATGGGATTTGCGACCATCGGGTTGCTGGCGAAGAGGTTCACCCCGAAGCCCTCGGCGACCTCGAACGCCGCGAGCTCGTCCTCGACGTTCGGCCGCGGGATCTTCTTCGGGACCTCATGATCCGGATACTGGCGAGGAGCGGTCCAGTTCCGGGCGGCACGAAACTCGTGACGGTGTGTCCGCGGGACGCGCAACAGGGCGATCTGCTCTTCTGCTCCCCTGACGAGATCGTCGTACTCCTTCATCTCGCGGGCGAAGTGGCCCATCTCGTGGCGCCGGAAGAGGAAGATGTACGTCTTGTTGAGGGGGCGCAGCCTGGCCCGGTGGTATCCGTTCTTCTGGATGATCAAGCGGCGCAGCTCTTCGGCCTGGTCGACGTCCGGCCCTCTCTGGATCGTCCCGCTTCCGGATCTCCTCGATGAGTGTCCGATGAGCTCACCGTTGTGATACAGCCCCTTGCCTCCGCCGAGGCCGACGGCGCAAGCGACGCTCGGCAGCTGGTCGAGGGTCAGGCTGAATCGGGCGCCGTATTCCGTGTGACGGACCTCATCGGCGCGCAGGCCTTCGCCCCGTACCGGAGTCGACGCCTCGCGATGTGCGACCTCGGCCCTCGCGTTCAGTCCGAGAGCGTTGGCGAGAAGCGTCCCGACGTGGCGATGTCCGTCGTCGCTCAAGGTGACTGCTGCTCGGTACTGCGCGCTGTCCTCGACGGAGAACTCGCGCAGATCGACGGCCAGGTGATCGCGTTCCCTGGCGAGCTCGACGATGAAGGCTGCCGCCCGGCTCAGGCGCGTGTTACGGACGGCGATCGGATCTTCAGGTTCCCCGGTATCGCGCCGGGGAAGAGTCTTCCGCTCTGGAACAGGCGTCACGAGGATGAGCTTGGCGCCGGTTTCTTCGAGGTCGTCGACCAGACGGAGGTAGCCCGCCTGGAAGTTCCTCATCTGCTCTTCCGTCTCCGCGTACGCGGCCTCGGCTCCGTACCCGACGATCAGAGTGGTGGGTTTCGTCCCGCGCAGCTGCTTCAGCAGCTCCCCGTAGCCGGCCCCGGGATCGCCACCTCGCGGCCGCCATGTCCCCGGTCCACGCGCCGACTCGAACTCGCCGCGCGCCGTTCCGAAGACGTCATCGGCCGGCCAACCCAGGTTGCGGAAGGTGATATCGTGATGCGGCCAGCGGGCCGTCACCGCGGTCTCGAAGAAACCGTGCCTCTCCATGTCCGCGATGAGCGAGCCGCCGACGAGGACGACGCGATCGAGTCCGCGCTCGGGCGTGAAGGTCGCCTCGTTCGCGATGCTGTCGTCGAGCTTCCACCAGCCCGCGAGCGCCTCGTTCGTGACCTCCGGGTCGCCGTTCGCTAGCCTGCGGACGTCCTGCTCCGTCAGGCCACGGGTGTACACCCGGACGTCGTCGATGTCGCCCTCGAAGCGCTCCTCGTCCCCGCCGTACGACCCGATGAACGCAGGCGCCGTCCCGCCACCGCCGATCGACCCCGGTTGCACCCGTTCCGCGCGCTTCGTTCCGTCGACGAGGAGCCGGATGACACGGCTGTCGAACGTCACCGCCACGTGATGCCACCCGCCGTCGACGAGTCGGCTCGAGTCGAGCGGCGCGCCGAACTCCACGTATCGGCCGCCGACCGAGAGTCCGCACCAGAGTCCCCAGAAGGGTCCTTCCTCACCGATCGCGAGCAGGCGCCGATCGCCGCCGTCCTCCTTGCGATAGATGCACTGCCAGGACTTTGTGACCCGGGTGGGGCGGATCCACGCGCTGATGGTGGTGCCTCGCGTGGAACGGAGTCCGTCGTAATCGTCGGCCCGTACCGTCGGACGGTCCGCGCCGAGACGAAGTGCGCGGCCGATCCTGCCCTCGACGAACTCGAGCTCACCAGCTCCCGCGTGTGTCGGTCGTCGCGGCGGCGAAACGGTGGACACGGCCGGGACCTCGATCCCCGCAGGGGAGCTGTAGGCGCTGTCTTCGGAGCGTTCGTTCCAGACCCGGACTTTCCACCAGACCACCACGCCATCGGGAAACGCCTTGCCGCGACAGACGACTTCCTCGTTCCGAGACGTGAAGCGCCGCCCGCTATCCCAGAGATCGCCAACGTCCGCGGCGAGCTTTCTCGCGTCGCTCGCCACGAGGATCTGAAAACTCTGCTGCTCCGGGGCGGTCCACGAGAGCGCGAACTCATTCAGCCGCAAGCCGAGCGCGTTCGGCACGGGCGTGGCGCGCAGGTCTCGTGGTGCGTTCGCGGCAAGCGTCGAAGAGAGGAGCCACGTGATGACGAGCGAGAGGAGGAACGCGCGAGCTGGGAAGACTCGTGGATTGTTCATTCCGACATCGTAAGTCCCGGCGCGGGCATCGCCCCGGAAAATGGGCCGCACTCCTCGGAACATCGATCGATCCGTGCCGGTCGTCGACCTCGCCCCGCGATTCTCCCGGACCTTGCGCGTGCGACCTCGAGCGTCCCGGGTGAGGCCGCGGATTCGACCGTTACGAGTATGGGGTCGGCGACGATCTGGAGACCCGGTGGATCGCGAGGCGACGGACGACAGGCGCGACGACGATCGGAAGACGTCCATGCCGTGGTGGGCGCACAGAAACGGGTTCCACGGCGTTCGCATCGATCGTTCGCGCACGAGAGCGACATGGGTCCGTCAGGCGGGGTCGGCTCCGGCAGGACGTTGAGCGACCGAACTCGTCACGACAGCGTCCTGTGATCCGGAACCGGCAGGTGATCGAGGTCCAGGATACCGAGCAGCGATCCGGCGAGGCCTCCGGTCTGTCGAAGCGCAAGCCTCAGTACGGTGCGCAGTGTCAGCGACGTCTCGATCGAGATCTCCGGATACAGCAGCTGACCGCCTCGTCTTCCCGACGAGCGCGAGATCCAGCTCGCTGTCGCCTTCTTGCTGAACCGGATCGTCACGTCCCCTCGAGCGAGAAGTCCTTGCTCGTACCCACGCCAGTTTCTGACGCGGTACCCGGTCTTGTAGCGGGGATGGACGAGACTCGACTTCACAGCAGGCGTGCATTCGGCTCCTCACGAACGACCGCGAGGACCGGATGATACCGCACTTCTTTCGGGGGCGGTTCATGTACCAGCGCCGGGCATCCTGCCTCCCTTCTGGAGTCCGATTCTATCAAAGAACCCGGGCTCGGTTCCGGGGGGTGGGTCACGTCAGGGAAAGGGTCAAAGCGAGGTCGGTCGCCACCAGGAGTCGCGTTCACTTCTTCGGCTCGTCCATGATCTCGTGGGGTCAAGGTATTCGAACGCTCGCAACAGGGCCAGGTCGCGCGTCGTTCTCGGTCACCGTCCATCGTCTTGTTTCCGCGTCTCTCTGGCGGGGATAACGACAGCGAGCTGCTCTTTGCGGACGAAGAGACCGAGGTCGGAAATGGACCGATTCGCTCCGGTGAGCGGCTCGGTGGACTCCTGAAGTTCTACCGCCGGGAGGCCGCACGAGTTTCTTGACGACACGAGGTCACTCGAGCCTCCGTGCTTCCACCGAAGGCTCCAGGCGGCGACTGGTATCGACTTCGCGATCCCGGGTAGAATCGGAAGGAGCGACCGTCTCGCCGTCTCGCCCTCTCGACCGAGCCTCCGTCAGGCTCGGGGTCCGGCGACTGCTCCACGACCGGTCGCTCGTGACGGGAGGTGTGCAGATGTTCACCATCGACCCAAACCGGAACCGTGCTCGATCCGTCACCGCCTCGGCCCTTCTCGTCTCGGTCTTCTTCGCCTGGAGCGTCACGTCCGCGCAGGTCCGTTTCGAGGACGTCACGGCCGTCATGGGGCTCGGCGGAACGGGGTCCTGGGTCGACATCGACGACGACGGCTGGGTCGACCTCGCCCCGCGGTGGCACAACGTGGAGGGTACGAGGTTCGTCGCGACCGGCTCCGGAGGCGGGGGCGAGTACTGGGCCGACCTGGACAACGACGGCCACATGGACTTCTTCGCCTACCCGGGTGGCGTCGTCTCGTTCGGCGAGGCGGACGGCTCCTACTCCGGAATCGGGCTTCCCGAGCGTCCGCACGGCGTCAGCGACGGCGGTGTGCTCCTCGACTTCGACTCCGACGGGCTGGTGGATGTCTGGTGGGCCGGCTACGAGAACTGGCCGGTCGTTGGCGCCTATCCCGACGGGCTCTACCGGAACCTGGGAAGCCGCCGCTTCGCTCGTCCCGAGGTCGCGCCGGGGCCGGCTCGCCCGACGCGCGGGGTGACGGCGTGCGACTTCGACAACGATCACGACGTCGACGTCTACGGCAGCAACTACCGTCTGCAGCCGAACCAGCTCTGGATCAACGACGGCGACGGGGGCTTCACCGAGAGCGCGGGAGCCCACGGTGCGCTCGGAGGAGGTGGCCACAGCATCGGATCGGCGTGGGGCGATATCGACAACGACGGCCTCTTCGACCTCTTCGCGGGCAACTTCGCGCACCCCGGCCAGCCCCAGTCGCGGTTTCTCAGGAACCTCGGCCCCGAGAGCGGCCATCGCTTCGAGGACCGGGGACCGTGCGGCGTGCGTTACCAGGAGTCGTACGCGTCGCCGGCTCTCGGCGACTACGACAACGACGGTGACCTGGATCTTTTCTTCACCACGGTGTACGGCGGAGACCAGGTCGTCCTCTACCGCAACGACGGCGACTGGCGTTTCACCGAGGTCACGGGTGAGGCCGGGCTCGGCGGCATCCGTGAGACTTACCACGGGTCGTGGGGGGACTACGACAACGACGGCGACCTGGACCTGACGACGAAAGACCGGCTCTACCGGAGCAGCGGCGCGACCGGCCACTGGCTCAAGGTCCGCTTGATCGGCAACGCGCGCGGCGACCGCCCGGAGCCGGGCTCCGTGAACCGCGCGGCCATCGGCGCTCAGGTTCGCATCCAGCTCGGAACGCGTACGCTGACCCGCCAGGTCGAGAGCGCGACGGGTCGCGGGAACATGAACGAGCAGACGCTCCACTTCGGCCTCGGTTCCCGTCTCGACCCCGTCGATCTCGCGATCACATGGCCCGACGGCTTCCTGCAACTCGTTGACGGCGTCGAGGTCGACCAGATGCTGACCGTCGGCTACCGCGACTGCTCGATCGCGCGTGACCTTCCCGAGACGTACTCCCGGCGTCCCGGCGAGACCGTCCCCGTGACGCTCACGGCGAGAGGGCTCCTCGGCGCGACGACGATCATCGAGACTCTTCCAGACGGCTGGGCCGTCGCCGACGCGGCCGGCGGAATCGCCGAGGGGAACACGATCCTTTTCACCTTCGTCGAGGACGTCGAGGTCACGTACGAGCTGCTGCCCTCCGGCGCCTGCGAGACCGCCGTCTTCACGAGCTTCATCTCCGGGCCCGAGGATTGCGTTTCCGAAATTGCGGGCGCGTCGACAATCGAGTGCGATCTGACGGCTCGCGGCGGCGTGACCTTCGTCACCGAGGGTGACGCGCTCGCTTTCTGGCGCGGTAGCGCACCGGTTGCCCCGGGCTGGAACGGGCCCGGCTTCGACGACGGCGAGTGGGAGAACGGCACGCTCGGCATCGGCTACGGCGACGACGACGACCAGACCGTGCTCGAGGACATGCCGGGGAACTACGTCTCGGTCTTCGGGCGCGTGCTCTTCGACCTGCGCGAGCTCGGCGTGCTCGATCCGTCGGAGCTCGGTCGACTTCGCCTCGACGTGCGCTACGACGACGGTTGCCTGATCTACCTCAACGGCGTCGAGATCAAGCGCGCGAACGTGCCCGAGGGACCGATCTCGGAGACGACCGTCGCGCTCGAGAGCCACGAGGCGCCGAGCGGCTGCGAAGGCGAGGGCGTTGGCGGCTCCTGCGAGGCGATTTATCTTCCGGTCTCGCTTCTCGAGCCTGGTGAGAACGTCTTCGCTTTCAGCGCGCACAACCGCAGCCTCGACAGCTCGGATCTCTCGTTCGTTCCGACGCTGGCCGGGTCCCTCGAGCCGATTCCTCCGCCGCTCGCCGAGGGCAGCGAGGCGAGGTTCCTGCGCGGCACGGTCGAGCCGGCGGCCCAGTGGAGGCAGGCGGACTTCGACGACTCGGCGTGGGAGCGGGGACAGCTCGGTGTCGGTTACGGCGACGGGGACGACCGAACGATTCTCGATGACATGCAGGGCGGTTACACCGCTGTGTTTCTTCGCGCGAGGTTCGATCTTCGCCAGTTCGGTATTCAGCCTCGGCACGTCGAGAGCATCGAGCTGCGTGTCCGCTTCGATGACGGATTCGTCGCGTACCTCAACGGTCGAGAGCTTCACCGGGCCAACATGCCGGCGGGCGATGTCACCTCGGAGACTTTGGCGACCGCGACGGTCGGCGACGCGCCCTCGGAGTGCGAGATCGCCAACGCGGCCGGCGGGTGCGCCGTGATCCCCGTGCCTCTCGACCTCTTGCGCGGCGACGAGAACGTGATCGCGGTGAGCGTTCACAACGTGGCGCTCACCAGCTCCGACCTGACGTTGATTCCTCTGCTCCACGTGACGACGCGAGAGCTCGTTGCGGAGATGTTTCGACGTGGAGACTCGAACGGGAGCGGCGTCGCCGAGCTCACCGACGCGATCTCCGTGCTCAACTTCCTCTTCCTCGGCGGCGAGCTGCCCGAGTGTCCCGACGCCGCCGACACGAACGACGACGGCGTCCTGGGACTCAGCGATGCCGTCGTTCTGCTCAACGGGCTCTTTCTCGGTCAGCTCGACCGCATCGCGCCACCCGGTTTCGGATGCGGGGAGGACCCGACGGAGGATACGCTCAGCGACTGTACGATGGGCGGGTGCGACTGAGCGGCGGTCAGCCGAGCTGTCCCTCACGACGTCCCGGACTTCTCCGACGGAACTTCGTCGTCGATACGGCGGTGGTGCATCAATCGACCGGGGGCGGAGCGTGCGCTGCGGGGGCGGCTGCCTCGGGACGTCGGGGGCGGTCCTGCGCGTCGAGATCGCCGCTTCTCGCTCTCTGTCTTCCATGAGAGGGCCGAGAGTATCAACCAGGCGAACGTGGTCGCCTGCCTCGCGTAGCGAGGTTCGATGTGGGTGGGCGGCCTGCATGGCAGGGAGGGGCCCGCGAACGCTGAGAAGGAACAGGACGCGAAGCGTCTCCGTCGGAGGAGGGACAGAAGATGCCCTTTCTGTTCCTGCGAGCTCCCGTGCCTCGCTGCCATCGTCCGCTCCCATGGAGTTGAAGAAGGCGTCGAAACCGTGGAATCGCTCGATTGCGCTGGTGCCAGAATCACGAACGTGCCACCTCTTCGGAGGCGGGGGGTGGGGTGTTGACTTCGTTTGCACAGCCGCGGACTCTGAAGATGCTCGGGTTCCGGAGGGTCCCGGAGCGAAACTCCCTGTCTGGAGCGAGAGATGTCAGAGGCCTTGCATCGCCGACTTCGTCACGCCCCGCTCCTGGTCGCTGCTCTCCTGGTGTCGTGTATCGGCCCGGCGCGATCCGTCATCGAATCGGACGTCGTCGTGTACGGTTCCACCCCCGGCGGGTTTTGGGCCGCCGTAGATTTGTTCTGTTCCCACTAGTTGACGTTTTCGTTATTCCCCAACACCTACTCTGATGTATCGGGCCTTGACCCCCCCCCTCCCCCCCATGTAACGTACATCGCCCGAGCTGGGTTTTGATTGGTTGATTGGTTAATCAACCAATCAACCAATCTGTCCCCCCAACAGTCTCCTAACAGTCCACAACCAGTCCCAAAACAGTCCCCAACAGTCCCGCAACAGTGCCCAAACAGTCTCCCAAGTGT
>CAYMLL010000070.1:0-27647 GCA_964390645.1 uncultured Planctomycetia bacterium
CCGTTGAGCCCCGAGCAGGCGGGTGAGGTTGTAGCGGCGGCGCGCGAGGGTGCTTCTGTCGTCCTGTTGGAGCCGACGAGTCATGTCGGCGGGATGAACACCGGTGGCTTGAGTTTCAGCGACTCGAATCAAACCGTGCGTTCGACGGTGATGGGTCTGTTCCACGAATGGCATTCGCGGATCGAGCAGGACTACGCATCCCGCGGGATCCGTTTACCCTACGAGGTTGCTACCAAGGACCAGTCCAGGTGGAGCTACGAGCCGCACGTGGCCATGCGCGTTACCAGGCAGATGCTCGATGAGGCCAGGGTGCGGGTGCTCACGCAGCGCGCCCTGAAGTCCGTTGACAAGGACGGAGCGAGGATCGAGAGCCTTGTGACCCAGAAAGGCAGGTTCTCCGCGAGGGTGTTCATAGATGCGAGCTACGAGGGGGATCTGCTCGCTGCTGCAGGGGTTAGCTGGACGATCGGGCGCGAAGGGAGGACGGCGTTCGGGGAGTCTCTGGCGGGCAAGCGATATCCGAAGAAGAAGATGTCAATCAACGGTTTCGATGACGGTGGGAAGATGCTGCCGTTGATCACCACCACGGACGCCGGACCCGAAGCGGAAGGCGACGCCAACGTGATGGTCTACAGCTTCCGACTCTGTCTGACGAGGGACCCAGGGAATCGCGTGCCGATTCCTGAACCGGACAGTTACGACCCCGCCCGGTTCGAGGTCGTACGCCGTGCGATCAAGGCCAGGTCCGGGAGAGTGGCCTTTGACCTGTATCAGCTTCCCGGAGGGAAGCTCGACGGCAACAATTCGATCGGCGGCCAGGTCTCGATCGGACTCGTCGGGGGAGCGAACGGCTGGAGTGAAGCGAGCGCCGCCGGCCGCGTCGCCATCTGGGAAGCGCACAGGCAGTACACGCTGGAGTTCTACCGTTTCCTCACGACCGACCCAGCGGTGCCGGCGAACACCCGAAGCAGTTTTGCCAGTCTCGGCCTGTGCAAGGATGAGTTTCCGGAATCCGGTCATTGGCCACCACAGCTCTACGTGCGCGAAGGCCGCCGCATGCGCGGGATGTACGTTCTCAGTCAAAAGGACATTCTCGATGATCCCGAGAAGGACGACCCGATCGTCGTGTCGTCCTTCCCGATCGATTCGCACGATTGCCAGCGTGTCGCCCTCGAGGGCGGCGGAGTCATCAACGAAGGGACCATATTCCCCGTGCGCATGAAGAGCCGCCGACACGGCTACCCCTATCATGTTCCGTATCGCGCGATCTTGCCCGGGCCTGACGAATGTGACAACCTGCTCGTCCCTGTGGCTCTCTCCTGCACCCATGTCGGCATCTCTTCGGTCCGCGTCGAACCGACCTGGATGATCCTCGGGCAGAGCGCCGGTATCGCCGCGGCGCTGATCGTCGAGGAGGACGTGGCGGCACACCGGTTACGGTATCCGAAGTTGCGCAGGAGACTGTTGGCCCGGCAACAGGTGCTCGAACTTCCGGACCTCCCGGAGGATTCTCCGGGTGCAGGGAGGGGAGCTTCCATCGATCCAAGGAGTCTTCGGGGAATCGTGCTCGATGACTCCGATGCCATCTTGACCGGCTCTTGGAAGCGCTCGACCAACTTCAAGCCTCACGTTGGTGCGGGCTACGTGCACGATGATCGGAAGGCGGATGGCAAGTCCGTGGCGACGTTCCGGTTCATGGCTCCGACGGCCGGCCGCTACGAGCTGCGGATGTTCCATTCCGTGCATTCATCCCGGGCCACGAACGTGCCACTTGTCATCCAGAATGGCCCGCGCCGAACCGAGATCGTCGTCGATCAGACCACAGCTCTCCCATCGGGACAGCGATTTCGTAGTGTCAAGGTCGTCGAGCTGTCGGCCGACAAGGACACCGTCATCACGATCAGCAACACAGGCACCGATGGATTCGTGATTCTGGACGCTTTGCAGCTTCTCCGTATGTCCAGGTAGCGAGTCTTGCAGGGGTGTCGACCCCGCTTCGGGGCGAACTCACCGCATGTTCCGTGGCGCGCCCGGCGAGGAGTACCCGGAGTTCGCGTCCCGGATTCAGGATGACGGGGCTCCGCGCAAGAGAGCCCCGAGTGTCGAGGCGCTCGCGAGAGTCGATGACGTCTGTCCGCCGACGCGAATCAGTCGCGCGTCCCGCCGCCGAGGAGTAGCTTCCGGATGACCGAGACGGAAGGCACACCGGAGCCTACGAGAAGGACCGCGCCGGACCGATCGGTCACGATGGTCGTGGGCACGCCCGGCTTCTCCGTGCGGGTCAACTTCGCGAGGAACGCCGTCACGGCCTGCCGGTCGGTCGCGGGAAGATCCACGAGAAGCCGGTAGGGTGGCTTCCATCTCTCGAGGAAGGCCCGGAGCTTTCCCGCGTCGTCCTCCTCGTCCACCGGGACGCCGATGAACTTCACGTCATCCGCGCGGAGAGTAGACTCGAGGAGCCGCATCTCCGGGACGTGATCGACACACGCGCGACACCACGTGGCCATGGTGGTGTAGACGTGCAGCTTCGTCGGCGAGTCGGCGGCAGCCGTATCGGGCTTCAGACCGGTCAGCGGGAATTCAGGTCCTCGTACCCGGGCACCAGCCTTCGTGTCCCGGGGCTCCCGGGCGGGCGTGTACGGACCACTCACGAAAGGCCTTCCGCCGACCGCATCAGCGGGATTCTCGTACACCGTCAGCAGAGTTCCCGCGCGCACGTTGCGAGTCGAGACTTGCTTGCCCGACGGCCAGCGGACCGTGACCGCCGCAGCCTCGCTCCGAGCGCCGATCCCGAGGATCATCGTCGCGCTGTTCTGGGTGGCGAAGCCCTCACCGCAGCGGTGCTCGCGCTTGAGAGTCGTCCCGTCGAGCGAGACCGTGACCATCGCGCCGAAACCGTCGCGACAGCCGAGCTCCGACGCTCCGGGGGACCGGTTGCCGCCGACGAATCTCAGCGCGATCATCCCTCCGGTCTCTCCGGGGCTTTCGAGGCTAGATGGCAGGCGGCCGATCTCGTTGTGATAGAGGTTCAGGAGCGGCTCGTTGGCGTTGACGAGCGCGATGTCCTGCCAGCCGTCGTGATCGTAGTCCAGGAGGACGAACCCGCGACCGTCCGAGGGAGTATCGAGGCCCGACAGCGCGGAGATGTCCTCGAACGCGTCCCCGCTGCGGTTGAGGAACAGGTGGTTGCGCTCGTTTCCGCTCAGGGAGTGGGCGACGAACTTGCCGTCCTCGATCCGGCCGCCGTTCAGACGGCGGTCGATCTCGGGCGTCTCTTGCCCGGTGAGCACGTTCTGTCGCCACCCGGGGGAGAAACGAAAGGTCTTGCGCGCCAGGTTCTCGTCCGCTCGCACGACCGTGCGCCACAGGTTGCTTCACAAGTCGAGGTTCGAGGCGACGCTCTTCGGCGCAGTGAAGTAGCCGCTGAGGACGTAGAGATCCACGTACGTGTCGTTGTCGAAGTCCGCGAACTGTCCGCCCCAGGACCACCCGGCCTTCGCGACGGTGAGAGCCGGCGGCTCGTGGCCGGAAACCCGGTCGAAGCGTCCCGCGCCACTCTGTCGGTAGAGATAGTTGCCGCCCGCCGACTCGGCATAGTCCGGGTCCAGATCCTCGATCGAGGCAGTGATCCGCCGCCCCGCCTTGCTGTACATGTTGGAGACGTACAGGTCCTGCCGTCCATCGTTGTCGTAGTCGCCCCAGCTCACCCCCATGGCGAACCCGAACGCGTCGGTTCCGGCGGTCGCGGTCACGTCGACGAAGCCATCCTCCCCGTCGTTGCGAAAGAGGTGGTCCCGCGCCCAGTCGTTCGCCACGTAGACATCGGGATCGCCGTCTTCGTCGTAGTCGGCCCACGTGGCCTGGAGCGTGTTGCGCCAGAGCTCGAGCTGCGGGCTCTCGGGCGCGACCTCGAATCGTCCCCGGCCGCGATTCACCAGCAGGACGTTCGGCGGTCCCACCTGGTCGAGGAAGTTGCTGAACAGCTCCGTACCGTCGTTGGCCGCCGAGTGCTTGCGGAAGTACTCCTTCGCCTGCTCCGGCTCGAGGAACTCCTCCGGCCACTTTCCCGTGGCCGCCGCGTCGCCGCCACTCTTGCCCGCTCCGGCGAGCACCGCCGGACGATACGTGGAGAGGTAGACGTCGAGGAGGCCGTCACCGTTGTAGTCCGCCGCCGCCATCGAGATCGCGAGAAACGGCAGAGCCGACTCTTGCGGACGCTCGGAGAACCGCCCCTCCCGGTTCTCGAGGTAGAGGCTCCTGTCGATGCTCCTACCCAGCATGAGGTCCGGGTCACCGTCGTTGTCGAAATCGGCGAAGACGCCGCAGGTCGAGTTGCCCGGGAGGTCCAGGCCGAACTCCGCGGCGACCTCCTCGAACGTCCCGTCCCCTCGGTTGCGCAAGAGCTGGTTCTTCCCCATCCGCACCATGACGTACAGGTCGTCGAAACCGTCGCCGTCGATGTCGACGACCGAGAGTCCGGGCTTCTGATTGGCCGAGATCGCCGCGAAGTAGCGCGCGGGCAGGATCGTTGCGCCATTCTTGTAGTAGCGGATCGCGGCCTGGTGGTGCAGCGAATGCCGCGCTCGCCCGAGGTCCCCCGCGTCCGGAAGCGCCTGGTCCAGCGATTCCACGAAGAGGAGTTGCCGGCTGGAGGCCGTCTTCAGCTCGCGCGTCTCCCAGCCGTCGATTCGCCACCGGGGGGCGGCGGGATCACCGGATGCATCATCGGAGGAGTCGGACGCCTCGGCAGGCAGCCGGCGCCAGTGGACGGTCTGTCGCGCCTTGACGGCCTGCCACTCGCCCGATCGCATGCGAGCCAGGCCGGCAAAGCCCACGTTACCCTGGAAGTGTCCGAAGCCTTCCGTCAGGGCGCCGTCGACGAAATAGAACCGGGCGTGCTCGAAGTACGCGACCCGGTCGAGAAGCGGTCGCCAGAGATCCAGCTCCGCGGCCGGTGACGTGACGCGTTCGTGCGCCACCGGAAGCCCGCGCAGGGACACGGCGACACCCCGTAGCTCCTGTCTCGACGCCGGCGGATCGGATCCGAGGTCGACGGACCAGACCGTCTCGTCGAACTGTCCGCGGCTGCGCGGATCCGGAAGCTTCAGATTGAGGAGGCCGCCGGAGAGCTCCTGGAGCTTCGGCGTCAGCTGGAGAATCAGCTCCTCCGTCGTCACGAGGTCGAGAACGAGCGCGTTGTCCCGGCTCGTCCAGAAGTGCTGCCGGAGAGTCCGTACACCGACGATGCCGACCGGGACGAGGAGCACGAGGCCGAGCGCCAGCTGCCAGAGCCGGGCACCCGTGCGCGTTCGGCTGGTTTTCATGCGAATCGACAGGACCGCGCAGACCCCCATGATCGGCCAGAGCCAGATCGTCGAGCCCGTCCGCGTCGTCAGAACGAGGACCGAACAGACGACGCTCAGGAGCATCAGGACCCAGGCCGGCGAGTCGCGACGGGCACGCGGGGACGGACTCTCTGCGGGTCGGGTCTCGCTCATCGATGGGCTCGGGGGACGGCCTCGCCGGGGGGCGCCGCGCCTCGGCTCGCCGCAAGGGAAACAAGGTGTCAGGGCCGTCGACGGCCTCCAAGATGATAAGCGCTCTTCTGGAGAAAGTGTTGGGGGATCCTCGGAAAGCCTGCTAGGATGGGCGCGGGTTCAGGGAAGGTCTGAGAATCGCACCACGACAGGGAGGGTCGAACATGGGTTTCCGCCGCTGCAGCCTCTTCACTCTTGTCTTCGCCTTTGGCATGACGCCGGGGGTCGTGTTTTCGCAGTTCGAGACGGTCTGGGAGCTCGGTGCTCCGGGCCGCGTGTGGCCGATCGACGGCGTCGGCGGCGGACCGGACGTGGACTTCGTCCAGGAAGCCGGCCAGAACGACCCGCCGGGTGATCCGAACAGTCCCTCCGCTCATCAGCAAGCCGACGACGACTACTATTTCAGCGGTGAGTACCCGCCGCCGATCGGGGTGGTCGCTCTCGATGAGATCGCCATGGAGCGGGCCTTTGCCACCCTGGACAACGACCTGCGCATTCACTTCAACCTTCCGGCGGATCTCAACCCGAACGCCCTGGTCCGTTTCTCGTTCGAGGCGAACAACCTGGATCAGCGGGCCAAGATTCCGGATCCGCGTTACGGTGTCGAGGTGACCTTCAACGGCCACGTGATCCTGGCGGAGATCGTCATACGTCCTGCAGATCTGAACACCGTGATCACGACGGAACCCGTGACGCTGAGCTCCGTCGAAGCGCAGCTCGGTCCCGGAGGAGACAACGTGATCTGGCTCCACGGAGGACTCATGGCCGACGAGGGCGGCGGAAACTGGATGGGAATGGACTACCACGCGCTGGAGGTGAACGACGAGGTGGCCTCCCCGGTACCGACCCTTTCAGAGTGGGGCATGATCGTCCTGTCGCTGGTGCTGGTGGCGATCGGCGGGCTGTTCGTCCGCCGCCGCCGGCCGTCCGCGAATCAAGCCGGCTAGTACACGGTCCATCCTCGCGTTGAAATGTCCGGGACTCGAACGCACCGCGCCTCCGGCGCTGCGGAGAGTTCGTGGAGTGGTGTAGCTGCCGTCCGTCGCGGGTGGCAGCGCGGAGCCGTCGGTCACGACATCCGGGACGTTTCCCTTGGCATGATTCCCCGGGGCGTTACGCCCCGGGGAATTATTCCACAACGACGATCGGCTCGCAGACTATCCCCGTGGTTCTCTGTGAACTCGCATCTGACGACAATCTTCGACTACAATCGATTCGCGCGAGTATCGAGTGGTTGATCAGAGTGTGTTGAAGTGAGTGAAGACCACGTTGACGACTTTCATTGCTCTGGTGTTGTCTGCTGGCCCATCCTTTTCAGCGCCTGCAGACGGATCTTGGACGTCGCTGTACCGGGCTTTCGAGGCGCACTGTGTCAAGTGTCACGGCAAAGGTGGCACGACCAAGGGCAAGGTCAACCTGCAAGCGCTGAAGTCTGACGAGGATCTTCAGGCTCGGCCCGAGCTGCTCGACAAGCTGATCACGGTCCTGAAGGATCGCGAGATGCCGCCGGAAGACGAGCCGCCGCTTCCGGTCGGGAAGCGGGAGCAAATGGTCACGCGGCTTCAGGCGACGCTCGAGCAGGCTCTGAAAACGCAGGCCTTTGGCCCCACGCCGATCCGGCGGATGAACCGCTTTCAGTACAACAACGCCGTCGTGGATCTCCTCGAGCTGGATCGAGACGTCTTCGCTCTCAACGAGCGGCTGATGCGGCGCCGCGATGACTATTTCCGGCCGGAGACCCGGAAGATGCCGGCAAGAGTGCGCGTCTCCAGTCGCCCTCTCGCCAAGGACATCGACAATCAGCGGCCCGAGGGGTTCAGAGGTGTCGCGGCCTTCCCACAGGACAAGCGAGCGGAGCACGGTTTCGACAACCGTGCCGATCACCTGACGCTCTCGCCCCTGCTGATGGAGTCCTTTCTCCGGTTGAGTCAGACGATCGTGGAAAGCCCCGATCTCAATTCAAGGGAATGCCGGAGCTGGGATCGTCTGTTCGCAGTGCCCGGCCAGCCGGCTCGCAGCCCGGTCGAGGGCAGGTACGAGGCCGAAACGGACGGTCTGGTCAGAATCGTGGGCAAACCCAGGGGCCGTGCCGCGCCGCAGGTACTCGGGAACGAGTGGAGTGGCAACACACAGCTCTTGTGGCAGTGCCCGAAGCAGGGTCGGGAGTTGACGCTGTCCTTCGATGTCACCGCGGAAGGGAGCGGCTTGCGCTTTCGCTTCACGAAAGCCCGCGACTACGGAGCCTTCGAGGTGTGTCTGGACGGTGTCAAGGTCTCGGAGAAAGTCGACCTCTACAGTTCAGAGGTCCAGCTCGTCGACCACGAGGTTCAAGGACTCGAGATCAAGGCGGGCCCACACACCTTGAAATTCAGGTGTGTCGGCAAGAGCGAGGAGTCGCCCAGGCACTTCCTGGGATTGGACTACTTCGAGGTCACCGGGCGAGAGCCGACCGCCGAGCCCGACTCGGACGCAGTCTCCGGCCGGGGCGCGATCCGGGCCAGGCTCGGGAGGCTGCTGCGCCGCGCGTTCCGCCGACCGGCCGAGCCCGGGACGCTCGATCGTTTCGTGAAGTTCGCGGAGAGCCAGCTCGCTTCCGGAGCGTCATTCGAGGAGATGATGCGCACCGTGGTCGGGGCGTTGCTCGGTATGCCGGACTTTCTCTATTTCTACGAGTCGCTCGACAGCGAGAGTCCCGGGAACGAAGACCGGGGCCGACAGCGTGTCGGGGATTTTGAGCTGGCCTCGCGGCTGGCTCAGTTCTTCTGGAGCAGCATTCCCGACGACACGTTGCTCGACCTCGCCGAGTCTGGCAAGTTGAGCGATCCCGAGACGCTCAGCGGGCAGATCGACCGGATGCTGAACGATCGGCGGTCGAGTCGATTCTGCGACAACTTTCCGGCTCAGTGGTTGCAGCTGGATCGGCTGATCACGTCGATCCCGGATCCGAAGAAGTTCCCTTATTTCTATTACGTGGGATACCGGACCAGCATCCACATGATGTCGGAGCCACTGCTGCTCTTCGAGACGGTCTACATCGAAGATCGGTCGATCATGGATCTTCTGGATCCGAAGTTCAGCTGGCGGAGCCCGATGTTGCGCGCCAACTACAAGGGCCACTCGAAAGCTCCCAACGAAGTCCAGGTGCAGGTCTTCGAACGCGTACGGCTGGACGACCCACGCCAGGGCGGCGTGATCACCAACGCAGCGGTGATGACCATGACGTCCACGCCCACGCGGACGCAACCCATCACCCGCGGCGCCTGGGTGAACGGCGTGATCTTCAACGATCCGCCAGATCCGCCACCCGCCGATGTTCCGCCCTTGCCTGAAGTCGACGGAGAGAAGCTGGCGAAACTGACGATTCGCGAACGCCTGGCCGAGCATCGCAAACGCGCCGACTGCGCCGGATGTCACAACAAGATCGATCCGCTGGGCTTTGCGCTCGAGAACTACGGCCCCACGGGTGTCTGGCGCGTCAAGTATGACAACGGACGTGACGTGGACCCGGGCGGGGTGTTATTCAATCAACACGAGTTCAAGTCAGTGGTCGAATTCAAACGGCTGATTCTCGAGGAGAAGCCGAGGTTCATTCGCGGGTTCATCGCTCACCTGCTGTCCTACGCGCTCGGCCGGGAGATCGGGCCAGCCGACTCTCCGGCGCTGGACGACATGACCGAGAAGGCCTTGGCGGGCCAAGACCAGCTGCGTGTCGTGCTCAGGAATGTCGCGATGAGCGAACCGTTTCTTCACAAGAACACGCAGGGTCCAGCGGGATCGGACCCACGAGCGAAAACCGGGACTGAATAGAACGACGCACCCGTTCGAGCAAAGGACAAGCCCGCGACATGACGAACAACCAGGCCACCTGCCCTGTCTCCCGACGTCGATTTCTTGCCGGCATGGGTGGAGTCGCTCTGAGCTTGCCCTGGCTCGAGAGCTCTTCCGGTCTCTGCGATGACGGAGATGGGGGCCAGGCATCTCCGGCCCGGCGCCTGGCCTTCTTCTACTTGCCCAACGGGATCACGCGACGAGGCTTCTTCCCCGGCGAGGGAGACCGTGCGCTGCCGAAGTTCGCCGGTCAGAACAACGTTTGGCGTTTCGAGGGCGAGACCGTTCCGGTTGGCAGTCATCCTCTGACGTTCACGCCAACGCTGGCTTCGCTCCACAAGATGCGAGAGAAGATCTCCCTGATCACCGGGATGGATCGGACCTTTCAGCAGGGAACCGACTCCCATGCCCAGGCCGCCTCCTGTTTCCTGACCAGCGTGGCGCCGTACCAGGTCAAGAACTCCGCCTATCCCCTCGCTCGCACCCTGGATCACGTCGCGGCCGATCACATCGGCCAGACCACGCCGTATTCGACTCTCGAGCTGAGCTGCAACGACCACAAGAACAACATCGAGTCCATCTACTTCGACAACATGTCGTGGTATGGAACCGGTCACGTCGCTCCTTCGATGAGAAACCCGCGGGAAATCTACGACCGGCTGTTTGGCACCAGAGTCGACACGCGCTTCCGCAACATCACCGATCTGGCCCTTGGCAACGCCCGTCGCTTGAAGCGGCGTCTGAGCATCGCGGACAGACGGAAGTTTGACGAGTACCTCGAGGCGATCCGGACAATCGAGACACGCATGGATCGCATCGACTCGATGAAGTCCGAGCTGGCCGCTGCCCGGGTCGTGCGTCCGGCCGAGCACTTGCCTCGCAACGAGTACATCCACCTGATGGGCGATCTGCTCGTGACCGCATTGCAGAGCGGGGTGACGAACGTTGGCACGCTGATGGTGGGCCCGGAACGATGGACAACGCCGACAAACTGGGAGGGAATCCTCGACAAGCCGCACAGTCATCACGGCATGACGCACAACCCGCGTCGGCACCTGGAAGACCTCCTGAAGCTGGACAAGTTCCACATCTCGGCCTTCTCGCGACTGCTCGAGCGAATGGACAGCATCGAGGAAGCGAACGGCACGACGCTACTCGACAACACGATCTTCACCCTCGGATCTGGCATGGGGGATGGGACCACCCATCAGTACAACGACTTGCCGCTGGTCGTCGCGGGCGGTGGCGGCGGAGGGCTGAAGCTGGGGAAACACATCCACTGCAAGGCCGGCACGCCGCTGGCGAATCTCTGGTTGACGCAGTTGCGTGTCCTGGGCATCGAACGTGACGGGTATGCAGACAGCACCGGGACACTGACGGAGATCCTGGCCTGAAGTGGCCCTCGTGCGAAGCAGTCCGCGAAACGAAGATGCGTTGGTGCAGGGAGTCACTCCCGACGGACGTGCGGTATCATTCGGTCCTTGCGGTTCTTCGTGAGGAGCCGAGTGCATGCCTGCTGTGAGGTCGAGTCCGGTTCATCCGTGTTCCAGGACCGAGTACCGCGACAGGCACCGGCACGAGTACGAGCAAGGGCCGGGTTCGCGAGGAGATGTGGCGATCCGTTTCAGCGAGGAGGCGACCGCGAGGTGGATCTCGAAGTCAGCTGGAAGGCGAGGCGAACAGCGGCTGTATTCGGACCTCGCGACCGAGGCGTCGCCGGCACCGGGTACCGTGTTCCGGCTTGCGCTTCGACCGACCGCTGCCTTCGTCGGATCGCTGCTCGGTATTCTGGGTCTCTATCATCTGCCGTTTCCGGATCACAGCACGCTGGCGCGACGAGCTCGCCGCCGTTTCTCGTGAGCTCGAAAAGGATCAGTGTCGCGCTCGAGATGGCCTCGATTCGAGCGCGAACGGGGACCTGGCCGACCTCGTCGGACCGGCTGCGGTCCGGCGTTCCGGTTGTCGATCGAATTCATGGTGACGCGTTCTCGCTCCGGAAGAACGTGAGCTGGAGCCGGCGACGGACATCACGGTCCCGGATTTCCCTCGAACAGGGTACGAACCTTCGTCGATCACTCTGCCCCCGGCGATCCAGTGTCGAGACGAGACGAGGAACTGGCGCATGACCCTCTCTATCCGGTTCATCTGCTCCGCGGTCGGCTTTCCGGCGATCGTCGTCCTTTTCGGTGCTTGCCGGACGACGGTCGAGCGACGTCCGGGATGGGATACGGAACCTGACCCGGTCGCGCTCGTGGTCACCGCTCCGCCAGAGCACCTGAAGCTCGATTCGTTCTACGAGAAGTATGTCAACGCGAACGGTTATCCGGTCGTAGGCTCGGGCAAGGTGAACGACTACGCGCTGAAAGAAGCTGCGTTCCTGATCAACATGATGCTGGCGAAGCGGCCCGATGTGCGCGACGCGATGGTCGCCGGCGGCTCGCGGATGATCGTCATGGCGCACAACGAGTACACGACGGACGTGCCGGAGCACTCGCACCTGCTCCCGAAGGACTACCGTGACGCGCGAGCGCGAGGTCTCGGAGGGGATGAGGATGATCCGGTTTGCTCCTGTGGAGAAGAGAACCTCCTGGCGTTCAAGGGTGACCCGTATCGCACGGAGAACATCCTTATCCACGAGTTCGCGCACAACATTCACCTGCGCGGCGTGGTGAACGTGGATCCCACGTTCGACGGGCGGCTCGAAAAGACGTTTGACAATGCGATGGCGAAGGGCCGTTGGGCCCGAAAGTACGCGTCCGTGAATCACCACGAGTATTTCGCGGAGGGAGTACAGTCCTGGTTCAACAACAACCGGGATCCCGACCACGATCACAATCACGTGAATACGCGCAGCGAATTGAAGGAATACGATCCGGGGCTCGCTGCGATGTGCGAGGAGGTCTTCGGCGAGACCGAGCTCGTCTACACGAAACCGACCACTCGACTCCACGGTCATATGAAGGGCTACGAGCCGTCGAAGTCACCGACGTTCGCATGGCCGGAGCGGCTCAAGAAGGTTCTCGAGGAGATCCAGGAGAATGCAAGGAATCGCGGCCGCGAGAAGAAGAGGACCACAAAGAGCCCCGCTGCTCTTTCCCCTTCTTCAACCGGTGCAGTTCCGCGATGACCTTGTCGAGCGATCGGGCCATCGCTGTGCTGCATCGCGTGGTAGTGAACGCCGCGTTCCTCACCCATCGCGTGGACCGGAACCACGTTCGGGTGAACTCGTCGACGAACGACGGTGGATTGTCGGTGAGGGAGAGTCCCGGGTCGATTTCGCCGTGGCCGCGCGTCGAGATCACCACGTCAAGCAGCGAACCGCCATCGACATCGGCGAGGGCGAACGACTCGAGCTATACCTGGTGCTCACCGGTGAAGAAGGAGCTTCTTGCCAGTCAGTAACCGGAAGACACTGGTCAACGGATGAGAAGACGCTATGAAGAAGGTAACTATCGGGATACTGCTGGTCGCGCTGGTTTCCACACCGCTCATGGCAGACGATGTCGCGGACGAGGCCCTGAAATACTGGCCGCAATGGCGGGGGCCGGCCTGGAACGGCGTGGCGTCGCAAGCTGATCCTCCGGTAACTTGGAGCGAGACGGAGAACTTGCGATGGAAGACGCCCATCGAAGGCAGCGGGTGGGCGACTCCGATTGTCTGGGGCGACCGGGTTTTCTTGCTGACCGCGATCGCCCTCGACAAGAAGATGCCCGTTCCGGACGTCATTCCCGCCGGTACGCCGAACATAAACGAGCATCCGCAGGTCAACGATTCGTGGAAACCACAGAGGTTCGCGATCGTGTGCATCGACCGGATCACCGGCAAGATGCTCTGGACCCGGACCGCTCACGAGGCGATGCCGCACCAGGGGCATCACCGCAAGGGCGGGTTTGCTTCCGCGTCGCCTGTGACGGACGGCAAGCACATCTACGCCTATTTCGGTTCGTTCGGGCTCTATTGCTACGACTTCCATGGCCGGTTGGTCTGGAAAAAAGAGTTCGCGCCGCAGGCGATGGAGGATTCCTTGGGAGAAGGGAGTTCGCCAGCGCTTTTCGGGGACACGATAGTGATCGTCGTCGATCAGGAACGACAGTCGTACGTGGTCGCGATCGACAAGAGGACCGGCGAGAGAATCTGGAAGCAGGATCGCGAAGAGACCTCGAACTGGAGCACTCCGCGTATCTTCACCCATGCGGGTCGTCGCCAGGTGGTTCTCAACGGAAAGACCGTACGATCGTACGATCTGGTCACGGGCGAGCCGCTCTGGCAATGTGGCGGGCAGAGCGAAGGCGCGATTCCGATGCCGGCGGTCGGTCACGGATTGGTTTTCGCCACCAGCGGTTACCGCAAAGATACGCTCCACGCGATCGCGCTCGGGCGGCGCGGCGATTTGACCGACAGCAAGAGCGTGGTCTGGTCGCTCAGTCGAGGTACGCCCTACGTGCCATGCCCGATGCTCTGGGGTGAGGAAATCTATCTGCTGGAAGACCGGAGTTTCTTCTCTTGTCTTGGCGCCACCGATGGAGCGCGTCACTACCTGAAACACCGTCTGCCTGGAGCCCTCAACTTCAGTGCCTCGCCCGTCGGCGCGGCGGGCCGTATCTACTTGCTCAGCGAGGCCGGCAGAACGGTCGTTCTTCAGCGCGGCCCGGCACTCAAGGTGCTGGCGATCAACGACCTGGACGAGACGTTTCATGCGTCGCCCGCCATCGTCGGCGACGCCATCTACCTGCGGGGCGATGAACACCTGTTTTGCTTTGCGAAGTCATCGCCCTGACGAGTCTCGACGTCGCGAGAGCTCGCCGGGTTTTTTTCGGTCCCTTTCAGCCCGTTCGGGGAGTCTAATTCGTGGAAGTCCAGGATGCTCAGATTACGGGAGGTTCGCCTTGAAACACAACGCCGCGATGGTTATCGCCTGTCTGGTCGGTTTCTCGCTGTCTCTCCCGCTCCCCGCGCAAGAGAGGAAGCTGCCCGAACCCACTCCACTGGAGCAGGAAGAGAAGACGAAGCTCATCAACCGGCTCTTCAAGTCCGAGTACTCGAAGAGGACGAATGCCGCGCGGAGTGATCTCGCCAAGGTGCTTCTCTCCCGGGCGAAGAGGGAGAAGAACGACATGGGCGCGCGGTTCGTTCTTCTCAGAGAGGCGATCCACCTCTCCGCCCGCAGCGCTGACCTGCCCACCTCCCTCAGCGCTTTCCAGCTGATGGAGGGGGCTTACGTCATCGACCCAGTGAAAATCAAGGAGAGTCTCCTGACGGCCTTTCCCAGGACGAGATCTCTCATCATCGAAGAGACCATCTTCGATGAGTGGATGGGACTTGTCGACACGGCGATAGCGGTGGACGACTACTCTGCTGCAGACCGTTTCGCCGCGATGGCGCGAAAGAGATCGTCGAGGGACAAGCTCCTCCTGGGTATCGCCAAGGATAAACAGAAGTACATCAAGGCCCTCGAGAAGCGATTTCGAACGGTGAAGTCATCCTTCGGGAAGCTTGCCGATGATCCCGAAAATGTCGAGGCCAACGGGACCTTCGGGGAGTTCCTCTCTCTCTACAAGCGGGAGTGGAGGACGGGCCTGGCCATGGTGGCGAAGGGGCCCGCGGGTGATCTGAAAAAGCTGGCCGCCGAAGAGCTCGATGCCGCCAGTGTTCCCCTCGGGCTTCAAATGGTCGCCGAGAGCTGGTGGGAGAAGGCACAGGACACCAAGGACGTCGTCCGAACCAGCTGCCTGCTGCGGGCGGCGCACTGGTACCGCAAGGTCCTCTCCGACCTCGAAGGTTCGAGCCGGGGCCGGATCGAGAAGCGGTTGGGGGAAATCGAGAAGGCCATCGGAAACTTCCGGAGAATCAAGCTGTCCGAGCTACAGGTGCTCTGTTACGAGGACAAGCGCTGGAGACCCCACCCACTCGAGAAGATGGCGCTTTCCAGACGCAGTGAATCTCTCACCGCCAAGAACACCAGCGGCATCTCTTCGTACGCGCTGTTGAGCTCAAAGAGGCTGCTGCGGGGCGATTTCTCCGCGACGGTCCAGATCTACGGCGGCAGGACCCTGGGAATCACATCGACCGATATGCGCTCCAAGCGTCTGCAGATCGAATTGAAGGAGGGCTGGCAGCACGTCCGAGTGGAGCGCGTGGGCAAGAGCCTGACCTTTGCTGTGAACGGCAAGCTGGTCAAGTGGGAGGCCAACAGCATCTATACCCGTTACTATCCCCCCCCGAATCCCGAGCAAACCTCCTATCTCTTCGTCTCGTTGAACTCCGGCCAGCAGTGTTCGATCCGTACGCTGGGGATCGAGGCCAGCACGAAGGAGTTCGGTGACGGCACCTCCGACTCCGAGAAGCCGGATGACGACTCCGAAGTGGGTCGCGGGAAAGAGGACGATGACCGTGACCGCGGCCGAGGGCGTTCCAGCGGCAGGGACCGCCGCCGGGATAACAGGTCATCTGGCCTTCAGCAGCCGGTGTAGGTCTCGCAGCCGAGGGCTTCGGCGCTGCCGGGCGCATCGGGATCGAGACCGCAATCCAGCGGCGGTGTGCCGGGGGGAGATGGTCCCGGCCCGCCGCGGAAAAGAAAATTCAGCACTTGAATCCCATCGGAAATGTCCACGGCCCCGCTGTTGTCAAAATCAGCCGCCTCGAGACAGGGTGGGACGGAGCCTTCGAGAAACAGAAAATTCAGGGTCCTGACGGCATCGGTGATGGTCATCGCTCCATCCCCATCTCCATCTCCGCGATGGAAGACCGGGGCGACCACCTTGCTGATGCTCATATTGTCGAAAACCCGGTCGGATCTGTCGACCGCGGAGAGCAGAAGCCGGGGCCCCTGTATATCCAGCCGGACATGGTGGTAAACGCTGGCGTAATAAGCCGTGTTGGCGCCCGGGCTCCTTTGCGCGAGGCTTCCGCCACCGCCCCCGGTGACGACGTAGACCGGGCCGTCGGGATCCTGGTAATCGGGATCCTCCCCGGCTCCAACCGGCTGTGCGTTCCTCATCGGATAGAATCTCTCGTAAAAATGGGCGTGCCCCTGGAACACCAGGTCGACCCCGTAGCGCGCAAAGAGGGGATCTAACGCCCTCCTGTTGGCCTCGACCGCCAGCCAGGCCGCGTAGAGGGGATGATGGAGCGAGACAATCTTCCAGAGCCTCTGGCTGCCGGCCAATTGCTCCTCGATCCATGTGTACTGGGCGGTTCCCACCCCGATCTCTCCCTGGTTGGAATCGAGAATCAGGAAGATCGCATCTCCGTACTCGAAGGAATAATACCTCTCGCCGCCCGGGCTCCCTTCCGGCAGGTGAAAGGACTCCAAGTAAACAACGCCCCCGTCATCGAGGTCATGATTTCCCAGCGTCGGATAGATCACGGCACGGGAGAGAGTCTCGGCGTACATGCCGAAATACTTCCTGTCCATCTCCTCATCGCTGCCACCGCGCGGATAGAGAAAATCCCCGGCGTGAATTCCGACATCAGGGAAGGAAAGCCGGATACCGGCTGCGACATCGATCTGGGCCTGGTTCCCGGTGCCGGTATCCCCGAAAACGACAACGCGAAACTCCCCATCGGGAGAAGGCGTGGGAAAGGTCCCGAAGCTCAGGCCATCAGCCGCCACCGTGCCGTCGGAGATCACCCTGTAATGATACTCCGTGTCGGCCGCGAGCCCGGTGAGAGCGACAGCGTGCTCGATGGAAGGGCCGGGGCTTTCGACGCTCAACCCCAGGCCGGCGTCCGGGCCGTACTCGACGGCCCCGGCTGAAGGAGCGGCTGTCCTCCAGACGATCACCATCGAGTCGGTCGAGCCGAGCTGAAGAAACGGCCCGCGGGTCAGCTCCTGCGCGCCAGCAGCTGCAGCGACGAACAACAGGGCCGCCGTTGCGGCAACTACGCATCGCCTCGTCATGCCCTCACCTTCCTTTTTCCTCGTTTCCAGGCCACCCCCAGCCTAAGGCCAGTGCCCCCCGGAGACAAGAAAGCCGGTGGGCGCCGGGCGGAACAGGCCGGAGAAACTCGCTGCACTGAACAAGAGGAGCTTCCACATGAAACTGCGGTTCGAGTCGGTGCTGATGGTCTGCTTGCTGTTGCTGGCGGCGACTCCAGCTTCGGCACGCGAGTGGACCAGCCGTAACGGGAAGAATGCTGTCGAGGCCGGGCTGCAGACGATGGACACGAACGGCCACGTCATTCTCGAGCGACACGACGGCAGGTTCCTGAAGATTCCCATCAGGGCGTTAACAGCCGACGTTGGTGCATGAACACCTCTTGTGAACGTGGACGGACGCCTCGAGACTGTCGGTCCATCGACAATTTTCGAGGAGCTTCGCTCGTTGGCAGCAGGCACGTCGAGTCCGGTGCACCCGAGATACAAGACAGAGTATGCGGTGCAGAACTGACCGGAGTACGGGCGAGGACTCCGGAATCGTGGCGATATCACGATCTGGTTCAGCGAGGACGCGATCGCGCGTTGGGCTCCTCGTGGGTGGCGGAGGCGAGGCGCGCAACGACGCTGCTCGGTTCTCGCGATCGAGACGGTGCTGACGTTGAGGCTCTTGTTTGACTTGCCGCCGCGTCAAACCGAGGGCTTCGTCGGCCGCCAGGCTCGCGTCGAGAACACGTTCTCTTGATTCGAGCAGCTCTTCGGCGGCCGGCTTCGATCACGCGATCGAGGTAATCGAGCGACCGAGGCCCGACTAGCCTGCGACGTTCTCGACCGTGTGCTTCAGCTTGGAGCGCCAGGACTTGAGCCGATCCGAGATCGAGGTTGATCGGTCGCGAGGAAGAACGCGCCGGTTTCGACTCGTGCAACAACGCCGGTCTCGAGCCTTGAACTGGTCTGCGAGCCACTTTGACCGGCAAGTCAGCCCTCTGATGCAAGCAAGGTCTTGCGATGGCCTCATTCCAGAGCCGGAGCTCTTCTCTGAGCATGACCCTGTCTGAAAGGATGACCTCTCCGATCAATCCTCGATCACGAGAATGCTCTCACCGGCCATGCCGGGTTGACCTGGACAATACAGATAAAGTTGAGTGGGCGCATTGTCGGCCACGGTGATCCTGACATACGAACCTCGCTTTCCGGGCACACCTTTGATCGCCACACCTTCTCGATACTTCTTGCCCCCACGGTGGACACCGTCCCCGGACGTGGAAAACCTGAGTGGAAAGCCGGTATTGGTTTCCAGGGACTGATCGAAGTAATAGGTGTTTCCGCGCTTCAAGGTCAGCTTCGGATCGAAGCTCCGGTTGATGGAAAAACGCCGTTCCTCGTCGGTCCGCACGTCGACCTCGTAACCGTGGTATTCGACCCGGTTGCCACCGTACTCGCCGAAGGGGATTCTGGTGGGCAGTTGATGGGCTCTGTTGTTGAGCAAGTGATAGGCGGCAGAATCCACCTCCTCGAGCTCCTGCCTGGTGCATGGCTTCCATTCCCGGTGGAGGTTCTCGCACCAGCCTCGGGGTTTGGCTTCCTCTCTGGGTGCATCAGCGTGCCTTGTGAGCAGTTCGTAGTAACCGATGTTCGTGGCCCAGATATGCCACAGGTACTCATCGACCTGGCATCCCCAGCCGCACGACGTCGCATCGTACGTATACCAGGCGCCTTCCGGATAGACCCATCTGCCATCTACAGGTTTCACCGTCCGGTCGATTCCGCGCGCACGATCCATGGCATCGGAAAGAGTCGACGACCACGTATCACCGGCCTCTTCGTCCGGCAGGCCGAAATCCTCCGCGTAGACACTCTGGAGCGCCTTGCCGTACTTGTGAAAGAGCTCCTCGACCGCGATGTCAGATTCGCCGTCGCGCGAGTGCCCGACGCCTGAGTGCCCCGGACGAAGCGCCTGCGCCGGCACCCAGAAGGGTTGACCGGGCTCGAAGGCGATCCAGGCATTGTCCAGTGCCTTGGTATCGACCAGGACAATGAGGACATTCCGTCCTTCAGGATCCTTCTGATGGTATTCGAAGACCTTCTGGTCGTCCGGGATGAAGTCCTCGTCGTTGTCCATGAGCTGGGCGAAGACCTTCGCCGCGTGGATGATCTCGGGAACGGGCGTCTGTGGCATGGCCGCAATGGTGACACCGAAGACATTGATGTACGTGTCAAAGAACTTCTCCATGCCGCAAGCGAGCCCGGGCAAGTCAGGATGCGCTGCCTTGTACTGCTCGAGGCTCATGGGCTCGAAAGCGGGCCCTGGACAGGCTGTCGCCAGGCTCGACTGAGGTGGAAGTGACTGCTGCGCTGGATTCTCGGCATCTGGCTCGGCGGGTTCAACAGTAGATGACGGCTGCGACGTCTCACACCCCACCAACAGCACGGCTGCAATTGTCGACAGCAGGACCTGCTTCATGATGTGTTGATTTCCGTGGGGATCCTGATCCCTCGCCCTGACGAGCTCAGAGCATCGAATACTGAACAATCGTGAACAGAGATCTTGCGGGCTATTGCGGGATTCTTCGTTCAGGGGAATTCGATCACCAGCCTCCACGAACGCTACCACCTTCTATTGTGGTTTCAGGACCCCCCGATGAAGGCCGAGGGGCATCAGGTCCCGAGGAATCATGCAACAACGCCGTTCTCTCCCGCAAGTCAGGGCAGCTTCGAGGCGAGACTCGCTTCCATGCGCGAATGCTCCACCTTGCCGGCGAGGTTCTTCCATTCGTTCGGGTCGCTTGCCAGGTCATACAGCTCCCGGGTCCCATCCTCGTAGCGGATCAGCCGCCAGGAGCGCGAACGGACGGCGTGGCGGCCTTTCCCGAAGGTGGTCACCACTGCGCGGTCGGTATCGACGCCACGACTCTCGAGGAGAGTCCTGAAAGAAAGTACCTAGAGGCCCGCCCGAGCGGGCAAACCGGCGAGGTCGATGAGGGTGGGGTAGAGGTCGACCAGGCTGACGGGGGCTGGAGTCCGCTGCCCGGCCCATTTCCTCGCCGCTGGATGCCCGGCGGCCGGTACGATCAGCTGCGGTAGTCGGGTGGAGCGTTCCCAGCCGGTCCATTTACCCCAATGCTGTTTCTCTCCGAGGTGCCATCCGTGATCGCTCCACAGGATGACGAGCGTATTGCCGGCATGGGGGCCCTTTCGGAGCGCGTCGACGAGACGTCCGATCTGGGCGTCGACGAAGCTCACGCAGGCGAGGTAAGCGCGTACCGCCGCCTTCCACTGGCGGTGCTTCAGGACCGTGGCATGGGCACCGGCCGTCACGGCCTCCAGGGCGGTCTTCCTTCCGGCCGTCCCGAGGTCATCGAGATCCCCCTTCGATGCCGGGGGCAGTGAGATGGAATCCACGGGGTAGTCCTCGAAGTACTTCCCGGGAGCGAAGAGCGGAATGTGGGGGCGGTAGTAGCCGACCGCCAGGAAGAAGGGTTTTTCTTTCTTCTTCCGCAGCCGCTCACAGGCCCAGGCGGTTATTTTTCCGTCGCCCATCTCATCGTCGCTGATATCGAAGGGACCCCAGTCGAACGACTCGCCCTTGGGGTCCCCCGGGGTGCGATCGCTGGGCATGCGGTTGAGGGGCAGGACGATGGTCTTGCCGTCGATCCCGGTGACATGTCGAGGCTCCTCACTTCCCTTGCTCGACAGCTCCTTCTTCGTATAGCTCACCTGCTTCTTGCTCAGCGGGCTCCAGCGTTGCTCGGTGGAGAAGAACTTCTCGAACAGCCCGGAGCTGCCCTTGTGCAGCAGCTTGCCGGTGCCGAAGGTCGAGTATCCGTTCCTGGCGAAGTACTGCGGCAGGTAGACAAGCCCGGGATTCTTCTTCCGTATGTCATGCCTGTTCTCGTAGATCCCGGTCGTGGTCGGCAGGAGCCCGCTGAAGATCGCGGAGCGGGAGGGACCGCAGAGCGGGGCGGCGCAATGGGCGTTGGTGAAGACGGTGCCGCGGGCGGCGAGCCGATCCATGTTCGGAGTCCTGACCTGAGGATGGCCGCCGAGGAATCCCACCCAGTCGTTCAGGTCATCGATGGCGATGAAGAGGATGTTCGGTGGGCTGGCACCGTCGCCGGCCGCGCTCGCCGGGTTCCCGGCGAGTGCGAGCACAGCGATGGTCAGAAGAAAGGGGGCTCCTTGACTTCAGCTCATGTGTTTACGGACAGGAGCGTCGTCCCGGGTTCCTTCGGAACCCGAGCCCGCGCCGGTCGTTCACGGTGATTCCCAGGGTTCGAACTGCTGCACCGCCGCAGCAGAGCAGAACCCGAGCACCCTCAGCGTCCGCGGCTGTGTAGACGAAGTCAACACCTCACCTGGCCCCGGTGCGTTCACGGAAGAGCACTATCGAAAGACCCGGTGCCGGGTATGCCGGGGCCGGGAGGACACGATCACTGACCGGGCGACGTCAAATGAACTGACGGCCCGGTTTGCCTCGGGTGATGCGCTACCGATGCTTCAGGTAGCTCTCGGCGATCACTCTTCCCAGCGCGATGATCCCTGACGTCGTGATCACGATCTTCTTCTCCTGCTTCGGCAGGTCGAAAGCCTTCGTGTGGATCAGGTGGTCATCAGCGTCCGCCACCTTCGCGAGGGCAGAGGTGACGTCGATGCGGTTGACGCCCTCGTCGTCCGTGGGGGGCTGCTGGCTCACGAACCAGCGAAGATCGTCCCGGCCCAGGTCCTGGCGACTCCGCGCGATCAACGCGGCGAGCCGCTCGGGCGCCTTCTTCCGGTACGGGGAGAAGGACATGTCGTTCTCCCCCAGGTGATAGAAGATCCCCGCCAGGTCGACCTCGTGCCCCTTGTCCGAGAGGTCCTGGATCGCGCTCTGCACGAACGCGAGGAAACGCGGATACAGGTTGCGGGTCTTGGCCATGCTCCCCTCCGGCGTCCAGTCGATGATCTGGGAGCCACTGTGGGTGAACTTGGCGATGGCGATGTTGCCGGGGATCTTGGCGCTCACGAGGTCGGCGAAGGTGAGCTCCGGGCCGAAGGTGTCGTAGTAACCTGCCGGACCCATGGGCTCCCAGCCGTTCGAGACCTTGTAGCCGCCCCCCAGGTCGTACCTGTAGGCGATGCGGTGGTTATCCTTCAGCAGACCCGACCACAGGACCATACGCTGCAGCTCCTGGGTAAAGGCGCGTTCGCCCTCCATGTTGCGGTGCCCCGCGAGGACGAACAGCTTGACCTTGCTGCCCTGCGCGTAGGGCCACTTGCGGAGCTTGCGGGGGACGTCCGGTGACCTCCCGATGTTCTTCAGGTAGGCGTCGGCGTAGTTGACCCCGTGCTCCAGCTGGCCGAGGGTTCCGTAGTGGTAGTGCAGGCCGACACCGCCGCCGATCTCCACCCCCACGTGCGAGGTGGGGACGTACTGGGCCAGCGGATCTTCGCGGCAGACCTCCTTCTGTCCCAGGCTGATGGCATACATCCGCGGTCGCAGGTCCATCCCCCAGATCGTCTTCGTGCACAGCTCGCCGATGTAGAACTTGAGGTCCGGGGTGGCGAGATCCCGGCGCCACCTGGCGAGGAAGTTCTTCAGGTTCTTTCCGTAGTTGGGCATGTAGCCTTTCTCGAACATGTCGTTCTCGCCCTGATGCCACATGAAGCCCTCGATCCGGTAGCGGATCTCTCGCCTGTCCAGGTCGGCGAGCGCCGCGCGGACCCACTTCAGGGCGAGGGGATACATCTTGAACCCGCTCGGCTCGTCCGGGTTCCAGTCGCCGCCCAGGTGCGTGCCGCCGGCGGCACACTTGATGATGGCGATCGGCGCCTTGATGTGGCGGGTGACCCGGCGGGCGAAGCTCAGCTCCGGACCGACCACATCGTTCACGGGTTGGAGGGCGACCCAGCCCTCGGACTGCGTCTTGTTCTCCCTTCCCAGGCAATAGGAGAAACTCACCTTCGGCTGCGGCTTCTCCAATCCGGTGAACGGCGGGAAGCGGCGGATGTCCTTCACCCTGGAGTCGGATCCCACCATGTTCGACTGCCCGGCAAAAAGAAAAACGCGCACGGTCTGGTCGTCTTCCTGGGCGACCAGGAGACCGGTGCAAACGGACGCGAGAAGAACCGCACACAGGCGCGTCGATATCGAGATCAGCATGTTCACTCCGGATCACCTCTCTTGCTTCGGCAACGTGACCATCCTCCGGCCAAGGGCATCACCGCCGTTTCGCGTGACCCATCGGCCGCGATTGTCCAGCAGCTGGGAAATACGCACTCTCGTACTTCATGAGCGTATCCAGAGCCTCCGGGAGGCCGTGACGCGCGATCTGACCGGCCCCCCGATGCGGATTCGTTCTCCATGTCAGTTGAAGCTCGAGTTTCGGTGGCCCGATAGCGTCGGGATCCGGCGGTCGTCCAGTTCCCGACGAAGCGATTGCGTGTCTGCATCTCACGCGAACGCTACGGCGGGCCGCCCTGTTCCGTGGTTCCTCCGCGCCGGGTTTGTTTCCACGACAGCTTCACGACGACCTGTCCGTCGGCGTTCGTGACCGTTCCGGATGCCTCCGCGTAGTCGTCGCGAACAAAGCGATGGCTTCCCATGAACGTGGTCTTCTGGTCAACGTTCTTCATGGACCAGTGCATGGTCTTCGTCTCCTCGTTCCAGGAGCCAGTCACCAGGATGCGAGAGGGCCCGAGCATCATGACGCCAGGATAGGTCCCGGATGCGGGGTCGTAGGTGAGCGGGAGAAGCATGCCTTCGCCCGGCAGGTCCTCCATCACGAGGTACTGGCCGTCGTGTGACCAGCGGCGTATCGTGAGCGTATCGGAGGTCGTGGCTTCTCCGGTGGCTGGCGTCACCGTTACTTTCATGTCCCACGTGCCGACAAAGTGGTTCAGCGCTTGAAGCTCAGGAGAACGCGTCGGGGTGTCGCCCTGCGTCGTGCCTTCAGAGAGAGTCTCGCAGCCGGCGAATGCGAGGCCGAGACCGAGACTCAAGATCACACGGCAGGCGGGCTTTCTCTCGTGCATCGATTTCCTTCTCGCCCGGGGGGCTCGGTTGATTCGACTCTTTGGTCCGGAGATCCTCACGGTGCACGCTCGGCCCGACGTTCGCCAAGTCCGCCGCTGCCAGAGTACCCGAGCCCGCGATCGACAGGCAAGCTGCCTGCCGTTCCCCGTCCTCGGACTTCTCCTGATGTTTCGCCCACACCGTCGACGTCCCCTTCACCAGCCACTCCAGCGACATGTCGCTCGCCTCCCGCCCCTCCGCCCAGGCTCGAAAGCGCCTTCTCGACCGACTTCTATCTGCGCCGCCGCTGCCGGATGTAGTCCTCGGGACGGAAGCGCCTCGTCGCGCCGTTTTTCCAGACGCTCTCGTCCGTGTCATCGTAGCGTTCGCGCGTCGCCCAGAATCGCTTCTTCAGCGCCGCGAGCCGATCCGCGTGCCTGGAATCCGTGGCGAGGTTCGTCATCTCCTGCGGGTCCCTGTTCAGGTCGAAGAGCTCCCAGCGACTCTTCGACTCCGCCTCGTTGCGCGGACGGTCGAAGTAGAGCAGTTTGAAGTCCTTCGTGCGGATCGCGCTGTGCTGTGCGACGCCGTGGCCTCTATCGATGTAGCGATAGTAGATCGTGTCGCGCCACTCCGGTGGCGTGGATCCGCCCTCGGTCAGAAGTGGCAGGAGGCTGACGCCGTGAACCTTCCAGTCCGGCTTCAGCCCAGCGGCTGCGAGAAAGGTCGGCGCGTAGTCGATGTTCTGCACCATCGCCTTGCACCGAGTGCCGGGTTTCACCCTGCCGGGCCAGCGCACGATCAGCGGCATCTTCAACGACTCCTCGTACGCCCAGCGTTTGTCGAACCAGCCGTGTTCGCCGAGATAGAAGCCCTGGTCCGCGGAGTAGACGACGATCGTGTTCTTGCTCAACCCGAGAGCGTCGAGTCGACGAAGAACGCGACCAACGTTGCGGTCGACACCGGCGACACAACGAAGGTAGTTCTTCATGTAACGCTGGTACTTCCATCGCACGAGCGCCTTGCCCGTCGGCGGATTCGCGATGAAGGCGTCGTTCTCGGCCTTGAATGCGGCGAGATACTCTTTCTTCTGCTCGGGTGTCAGACGGCTCACCACCTTCAGGTCGGCACCGTTCCTGAAGAGCATCAGGTCGCTCGCCATGCGCATGTGCTTGTCGATGCCCATCTTGTGGTTGGCGGCGGAGACGCGACCCGCGTAATCGTCAAAGAGAGAAGCCGGCTCGGGTAGCTGAATATCGTGATACAGCTTCAGCTCCTCGAGGCTCGGCTTCCAGTTGCGGTGCGGCGCCTTGTGCTGCACCATCAGCGCAAAGGGTCTTGACTTGTCCCGCGACCCGAGCCACTGAAGCGCGAGGTCGGTGACGACATCCGTCGAGTGGCCTTCGATCTTGCGGTTTCCTCCCTTCGAGCTGAAGAGCTGGGGATTGTAGTAACTACCCTGACCGCTGAACACGTCCCAGGCGTCGAAGCCGTTCGGCCTGGTCTTCATGTGCCACTTGCCGAAGACGGCCGTCGTATAGCCGTGCGCGTGCAGGGCCTTGGGCCAGGACGGACCGGCAGGGTCAAGGGCGCCGCCCAGGTGGACGATTCCGTTCTTGTGACTGTGAAGGCCTGTCATCACCGTGCCACGGGACGGTGTGCAGATACTGTTGCCGCAGAAGCTGTTCTCGAAGAGCATGCCTTCGCGGGCCAGTTGATCGATGTTGGGCGTCGGCGGTAGCTCGAGTCCGTACTTGTACGAGGAGATCGCCTGCGTGGTCAGATCGTCGCTGAACAGGAAGACGATGTTCGGACGGGTCGTCTCGGACCTCACGAAGGACGCGTCGAGGAGAATCAGAGCCGCGGCGAGCAGTATTCGGTTAGCTCTCATGTTGTCTCTCTCGGTTGAGGCGAGGGGTTTGTCGGGTCGAAATACTCGAACGCTCGCAACAGGGCCAGGTTGCGCGGTTTGCGTGCGGAGGTGCGTAGCCCGGTCTGCGCCCTGTCACCCTCTGCAGCCTTCGGGACATGTGGGGATCTGGACACACTCGCTGCCCAGCGCCGGACGGGGACCGCCCTGAAAAAGGTAGTTCAGGACGTGTACGGCGTCGGAAAGGTCAACTCCTCCATCGCCCGTCGAGTCGAGAAGAGCGCGATTGCCATCAGCGGTAGCCGATCCATCTCCGCACGGCAAGACTTCGGGGCTCCCCGCGAACAGGTGTCCTAGCAGCGACACCGCATCCGACACGTCGAGTCGACCGTCTCGGTTCAGGTCACCAGGTAGCTGGCGCTCGCCGGAAGTCGTTGACGAGCTCACGCCCGGCGTGCCGGAGTCAGCGTCGCTTGTGCGCCACGCGTCCCTGTCCGACCACGTCCCGAGGGGCGCCTGGAGATCGACGATTTCGAGAGACGGGCCGGAGCCGTCGGTTGCCGGATGCCATGCGTCGTCGAATACGAAGTCGTGAAGCGTTTCCCCGCGGAGGCCCACGAGTCTGATTCTCTCGCCTCTGTTGCTCAGCTTCCCGATGTACTCACCAGCGACGAGAATTCTCGCCAGGTCGTGGCGGGACGCGAACGCCTGGACGTTTTCAACCACAACAACGACCTCGCCGGGACGCAGGGTGGTCACGGCGCTGTCCGTGAAGTCGAACTTGACGCCCTCCACGAACCGCACGCCTTCCAGATCGATTACGCCATCGCCGGTGTTCTCGAGCTCGACGAACTCGAACTCGTCCTGATCGCGCGGATCGCCGTCGGGTGGCGGTGCCGGGTGATACATGATCTCGGTGACGCGCAGACCCTCGTCGACGACGAAGACGGCCTCGTTGAGAGCACTCCACTCCTCGTCGACGACAGCGCGCGACTTCACGAGCGTCGTGCGATCGAGGATGACCCCGGACGATGAGCTCTCGACGGCCACCAGCTCCGGCAAGAACAGGAAGTCGCTCGAGTTGGCTCCGGCGTTCATGCCGTGTATAGCGAGTACATTGGATCCGGCCCGGAGGCTTCCCGCCTCTGCGCTGATGTCGATGTTCTCGAAGACGATCGCCTGACTGTCCGTGTGGCCGCGCGTCGCTCCAGAATTCCATGTGGCGTCCTCCGGGGCGTTTCGCCTCGCGATCTCGGTGCCGTTGAGGAAGGCCACGAAGCCGTCGTCGAATCGCATGCGCAGCGTCAGGATCACGATGCTCGCGGGATCGGCGTCGAGCTCGAACGGGACCCGCACGTAAACGCTCTCGTTGACGTCGAACGCATCGGACTCGACATCGAGGCCGATCAGTTCCTCGTACCCCGAGCTGCGCTCGTATCCGACCCCGGTCGTGCCGGAGTCCCAGGTCGCGTCGACGAAGTCGACCCCCCTCCAGGAGAGCCCCACTGAGCCGACCCTCGGGACGAGGGCGCCGGCCCGGGC
>CAYMLL010000071.1:0-27416 GCA_964390645.1 uncultured Planctomycetia bacterium
CGGCGCCGACGACGCGCAGGCGAAGTCGATCGGGCTCAACATCGTCCTGCCCCACGAGCAGGCGCCGAATGCGTACGTCACGCCGGACCTTTGCTTCCAGTTCCACTACTTCGCCGTCCGCAAGATGCACTTCCTCCTGCGCGCCAAGGCGCTGGTCGCGTTTCCCGGCGGATTCGGCACGCTCGACGAGCTCTTCGAGACGCTGACGCTGGTCCAGACACAGAAGGTCCGGCGCCTGCCGATCCTGCTCTTCGGCGAGGCGTTCTGGCGTCGAGCCATCGACCTGGACTTCCTGGTCGAGGAGGGCACGATCTCTGCGCACGACCTCGACCTCTTCCAGTACGTCGAGTCAGCCGAGGAGGCCTGGGAGATCATCGCCGAATCCGAGGGCATCGAGTGAACCACCCGTCGTGGATCGGCGCGATTCGCGCGGTGCTGTTCGACTTCGACGGCGTCATCGCCGACACCGAGACGAGACACTTCGCGACCTTCGTGGAGGTGCTCGCCGAGGAGGGCATCGCGCTCGGCCCCGGCGAAAACGCCGAGACGTACATGGGCATCGAGGATCGTCGGGCCTTCGAGATCGCCTTCGAGCGCGCCGCTCGCCCGCTGTCGACCGAGCTGCGCGACGAGCTCTCCGAACGCAAGTCCGCCCTCTACCGGACGAGCGCGCCCGATATCGCGATCTTTCCCGGCGCTCGCGAGCTCATCGAGAGCGCGTCGAGCCGCGGCCCGGTGACCATCGCCAGCGGCGGCCGACGCCGCGATATCGAGGCGGTCCTGTCGAGAAACGGGCTCCTGCGTCACTTCCCGTCCTTCGTCAGCGGCGACGACATCGAGCACTCGAAGCCTGATCCCGACGCCTTCCTCCTGGGGCTCGATCTGCTGCGAAGAGAGGCGGCCCCCGACCTCGAGGCGGCCTCCTGCCTCGTCTTCGAGGACAGCTTCCGGGGAGTCCAGGCCGCCAAGCGCGCCGGGATGCACTGCGTGGCCATCACCCACTCCTGTCCGGCGCGGAGGCTCCGGGAAGCGGACCTCGTCATCGACTCGCTGCTCGACTGGCGCTGGTGAGGAGCCGGCCCGGCCCGGACACGCCCGATCCACCTTCACCCTTGCCCTCGATGCTCGCCACGACTATCCTCCACGGCGGTCGGCGGCGTTCCCGCGCGACATCTCTCTGGAGGGCCAAGAGGATGTTCCGGTCGATGAAGAACCTCGGTGTCTGCGTCTCGATATCGCTTCTCTGCGTCCTTCTGTCATCCTGCGGCAGCAAGGAAGAGAGCGCCAGGAGCGCCGCGACCGACGCGGCCAAGGTCAGCGTGCCCGACCCGTCTGCAACCGTGCAAGACAAGGCTCTGAAGCAGATCCGGGACTTCGTCGCCGCCCAGAACATCGACCGCACGAAGCCGAAGTGGAAGGAGAGCCTGAAGAAGCCGCCGCAGGCCGAGTTCGATTCCGATCACGAGTACTTCTGGAACGTCGACACCAACAAGGGCCGGATCCGTCTGCAACTCCTGCCCGAGGTTGCGCCCATGCACGTGACGAGCGCGATCTACCTCGTGGAGGCCGGCTTCTACGATAACCTGAAGTTCCACCGCGTCATTCCGGGCTTCATGGCCCAGGGAGGCTGCCCACAGGGAACCGGCCGCGGAGGGCCCGGCTACAAGATGGCGGGCGAGTACTCGCCGAACGTTCGCCACGACGGCTTCGGCCTCCTCAGCGCCGCGAACTCGGGAGAGGGAACCGACGGATCGCAGTTCTTCATCACCTTCAAGGCCACCCGTCACCTCGACGACAAGCACACGATCTACGGGAAGGTCGCGGCGGGTGTCAGCACCGTCCGGGCCCTGGAACAGGCCGGCAGCAGCCCTCAGGGAACGCCCAGCGAGCCCCTGCTCATCGTCCGTAGCTCGATCGACGTCGAGTGACGGGACACGACGTCTCCGTCCCCAGAAAGGAAGCGAGAAATGACGGATACCCCCACCTCCGACACCGCGATCACGGCGTGCGACGAGTTCATCCGCTCCAGCTCGATCGACACGAGCCCACGCGGCTGGCGTCTCGATCTGCCGCAGCCGCCGGTCTTCGACCTCGACTCGTCGAGGACCTACTTCTGGGACATCGAGACGAACAAGGGAAAGATCCGCGTCAAGCTGCTGCACCGCGTCGCCCCGGCGCATGTGTCGAGCACGATCTACCTGACACGGCTGGGCTTCTACGACGGCCTGAAGTTCCACCGCGTGATATCCGGGTTCATGGCTCAGGGCGGCTGTCCGCTCGGAACCGGCACGGGCGGACCCGGCTACGAGTACGGCGGCGAGTTCAGCCCGGATGCGCGGCATGACCGTCCCGGCCTGCTGAGCATGGCAAACGCCGGACCGGACACGGACGGCAGCCAGTTTTTCCTCACCTTCGTGCCCACCGAGTGGCTCGACGACAAGCACTCCATGTTCGGAGAGGTCACCGAAGGCGAGGAGACTCTCGCGACGCTCGAAGCCGCCGGATCCAGCAGCGGGACGCCGAGCGAGGACCTGCGCATGGAGAAGTGCACGATCAGCGTGGAGTAGTTTCCGCAGGATCCGCCGCAACGGGTGATGATCCGCCGCAGGAGATCGTCATGATCACGGCGTCGACCGAAGCCGAGAGCACCGAGCTCGTTCCCCGCAAGACGTCGGACGACGTCTACGAGATCCTCCTGGACGGATCCTGGACCACCGCCACGTCCGGCCCCGTCTTCTCGAATGTCGATCCCGCCTCCAGCTCCACCGTCCTCGGTCAGGTGCCCGAGTGCGCCGCCGGGGACGTCACTCGCGCGGTGAATGCCGCGGCCCGCGACTTCGACGCGTGGAGGCTGATCACCGGTGAGTTCCGCAGCAAGGTGTTCTTCCGGCTCGTCCAGCTCCTCGAACAGAGCGAGGAGACCCTCGTCCGGACGATGACGCGCGAGATGGGCAAGACGCTCTTCGACAGCCGGCTCGACTTCCTCGAGGCGGTGGGCGTCGCGGAGGCGCTCGCATCACGTGGCGCCAACCTCAAGGGGGTCACCTACCAGAAGCTGACGAAGGGCCTGACCATGGAGAGCCGGCTCGCGCCGCGCGGCGTGGCGGCGATCATCACGCCCTTCAACTTCCCGCTGGCGATTCCGCTGGCACAGATCGTCGCCGCGCTGATCACCGGCAACACGGTCGTCTGGAAGCCGTCGCACCTGGTCCCGGAGAGCTCCCAGTTCCTGACGACGTTGATCCTACGATCGCTGGCCATCGAGAGCACCACCCGCGGCGTGGACGTGCCGAACGGCATCTTCCACATGCTCTTCGGCGACGCGCTCACCGGTGACGCGCTCGTGCGGCAGGCCCCCGTGCAGACGATCTCCTTCACCGGCTCCAAGAAGGTCGGCGATCAGGTCGACGCCATCGCCTCGGGCATGGGCAAGCGCGTCATGAAGGAGTGCGCAGGAATCAACCTCTTCTACGTACACCGCGAGGCGGATCTCGATCGCGCCGCCCGCAACTTCGTCTACGGCAAGACGATCACCAGCGGTCAGCGCTGCAGCTCCATCCAGGAGGCCCTCGTCGACCACGAGGTCCACGGCGAGTTCCTCGAGAGGGTGATCGCCCTCGCTCCGAACGTCGTCCACGGCCCGGGAGCGAGCGCCGCGCTCACATCCGCGGACTCGTCAGCCGACCGCTGGAGCTGTCCCCCGCTCGCCAGTGCTGAGCAGCTGGAGCGGCTGGAGCGGCTCGTCGAGCGCGCGATCGATGCCGGCGCGAAGGTCGCCTACCAGTCGAACATCCCCGCGGATCTCGCAGCCTCGGGCTTCTACCATCCCTTCACCATCTTGACGAGCGTCCTCGAGGGCAACCCGCTCCATGACGAGGAGGCCTTCGGCCCGGTCGGCGTCGTCACGCCCGTCGAGGACATCCGCGAGGCGATCGAAATCATCAACGCGAAGATCGGTATCGTCGCGTGCATCGACTCGCGCGACAAGTCCGCGACCGAGAGCTTCATCGAGCGCGTGCTGCGAACCCGCATCGACGACGGCCGCCACGGAACGGGTTGCTTCTGGGGCACCAAGTTCGGCGGCGACCGTGGCGCCGGAAGCGGCAATCCGGCGCTCGACGAGGACATGGTCACCGGCTACACGATCTGGAAGACGATCTACCGCTCGTACGACGAGATGGACTGAGAAGAGCCGGGCGGGCTCCGTTACCGGGGGAGCGTGGGGAAGGTCCGTTTCCGCGCCCCGGCATGCTTCCGCCCCGTTGCACCCTCCGGGGCGCTCGTGTACTCTCACCGCTTCTCCATTCCACCGCCATGCCCGAGACCGGGAAGCTGATGCCGTTCGACGAAGATCTTCTCAAGAAGCGCCAGGAGCTCCTCGACGCGGGAGTCGAGCTCTACCCCTACTCGTTCGACCGCTCGCACGCACTCCACGAGGTCCGCGAGAAGCAGGAAGAGCTGATGGACGGGGACGTTCGCGTCGCCGGACGTCTGGTCGCGTACCGCGGCAAGGGAAAGCTGATCTTCGTCGACATCCAGGACTTCGACGGACGCATCCAGCTGATGCTCCGCAAGAACGAGTTCGACGAGACGACCTGGGGGATCATCCGCCACGGACTCGATCTCGGTGACTGGATCGGCGTCGGCGGAACGGTCTTCGTCACCAAGATGGGCGAGCTCTCGGTGCAGGCGAAGAGCCTCCAAATCCTCGCAAAGACGGTCGTGCGCGTCCCGATCCAGAAGTCGAAGGACGACCAGACCTGGAATCAGCTCGCGGACGCCGAGACCCTTTACCGCGAGCGCTACCTGCACTGGATCACCGACCCGAAGGTTCGCCGGACGATGGTTACCCGCGGCAGAATTGTCTCCGCGATCCGCGGCTTTCTGGACGACCGGGACTTTCTCGAGGTGACCACGCCGACGATCGAGATGAACTACGGCGGGGCGGAAGCGCGTCCCTTCGAGACTTCCATCCACGCGCTCTCGGACCATCCCGCGTTCCTGCGCATCTCGCCGGAGCTGCCGCTGAAGCGATTCATCGTCGGTGGATTCGAGAGGGTCTACACGATCTGCCAGAACTTCCGGAACGAGGGGATCGACCGCAGTCACAACCCCGAGTTCACGATGATCGAGTGGTACGAGGCGTTCGTCGACTACGACCACCAGATGAGCCAGTTCGAGAGCCTGGTATCCTCCGTCGCCGAGTCGGTCACGGGGAGCACGAAGGTCACGTACGGCGGCCGGGAGATCGACTTCACGCCCCCGTGGCGAAGGCTGACAGTGCTCGACGGCATCCGGGAGACGGTCGGAATCGACCCCGGCTCGATGGACGAGGACGCGCTGCGCCGGGAGCTGGTCAAGCGCGAGTTGCCGCTGCCGAAGCCATTCACGTGGGGACACGCCATCGCGGAGCTTTTCGGAGAGCTCGTCGAGCCCCACATCGATCAGCCGACCTTCGTCTGCGACCACCCGGTGGAGATCTCGCCGCTGACGAAAAAGAAGCGTGGCGACGAGCGACTGGTGGAACGCTTCGAGCCACTGGTGGCCGGCATGGAGATCGGCAACGCGTACTCCGAACTCACGGATCCGGTCGAGCAGAAGGAGCGCTTCGAGTCCCAGCAGGCGCTGGGCCAGGACCGGGAAGGCGTCGAGAACCACCCGATGGACCTCGACTTCCTCAAGGCCGTCGGCTGCGGTATGCCGCCCACGGGCGGTGTCGGGCTCGGCATCGATCGGCTGGTGATGCTCCTCACCGACTCCCACTCGATACGTGACGTCATCGCGTTCCCGATGATGCGCAGTCGCGAGACCACGGCCCCCGGCAGGGAGCCCGAGACGGCCGAGAAGCCGTCCGAGACGGCCGAGAAGGAAGCGTCCTAATCATGTTCGCTGGTCAGTTTCCCGAACAGGGCAAGGTCCGGCTGGTCGACGTCCCCGAGGCGACGATCGATGGCCCCGGACAGATCATCTTCCAGCCCTCGACGACCTGCCTCTGCGGCTCCGACCTGCCCTACTTCAAAGGTTTCCAGGTCGAGTATCCGCTGGCTCCCGGGCTCTCGCTCCACGAGATGGTCGGAACGGTCGCCGAGTCGACTTCCCGGCGCTTCCGCGAAGGCGACCACGTCCTGGCCGTTCCCGAGGGGCAGCGGGGCTTCTTCGAGCGCTACGCGCTCAGCGACCGCCGCGTGGTACCGGTCGATCCCCGCATCGAGCAGGAGGAGATCGCCGTCCTCGCCCAGCCTCTCGGCACCGTGATCTTCGGCCTCAAGAAGATTCCCACCTGGCTCGATCAGGACGTCGTCGTCGTCGGCCAGGGCCCGATGGGGCATGTTATCTGCGCCTGCCTGCGCAGCCTGGGCGCACGACGGATCATCGCCGTCGACGTCGTCGCGTCGCGGCTCGGGCGATGCGCCGACTTCGGTGCCACACACGTCATCAACGGGTCCGAGTCGGACCCCATCGAGACGGTGCGCGATCTCACGGACGGCGCCCTGGCCGACGTCGTCATCGAGTGCGTCGGTCACCGCGACCAGACTCTCGACCTCTGCACGCACCTCTGCCGTCACGCCGGCAAGATCCTCTGCTTCGGGGTGCCGCCGGACAGCGTCACGATCTCACCGTGGCGGACGCTCTTCAACAAGAACATCTCCATCCACACGAGCGTCGACCCGGACTTCGAACGCGACTACCCGCTGGCGATGAGGTGGATCGCCGAAGGTCGAATCGATGTCCGCGGACTGGTGACGCACCGCTTCAAGCTCGACGACGTCCAGGAGGCGTTCGACACCTTCGGAAGCAGGAAGGACGGGGCGTTGAAGGTGATGTTGACGTTTCCTCGATAACGGCGCCTGGACACTGTGCCGCCGTGTGGCCGGGTCCCGGACCGGGCTCGAAGCTCGTCAGTCGACCGCTGTCGCGCGCTCCTCGAGCCGCGATTCGAGCGCCTCGACCCTCGCGAAGACCTCCTGCGACGTGATCTCCGTCATGCAACGATGGTCGAGAGGACAGACCGGCAGCTGACAGGGACCGCACGGCACGTCGTGACGCACGACGTCGGCGAACTCAAGGTTCGAGGCTGTCCACCTCGGGTCCGTCGGCCCCATGATGACCACCGTCGGAACATCGAACGCGGCGCCGAAGTGGCGCGGCCCGCTGTCCATGGTGACGAGGAGGTCGAGGTCACGCACGAAGGGCTTCAGCAGAGCCAGTCCCAGCGGTGAAGGACCGGTATTGATAACCTCTGTCTTCATCCGCGCCGCCAGCTCGTCCGCGATCGCCGCCTCGCCAGGCCCGGCGATCAGCAGACAGCGCCGCCCATGGCTGTCGCCGAGCCGGTCCGCGAGTCGAGCCATCTTCTCGGCAGGCCAGAGCTTGCTGCCGCCGAACGCCGCGCCGGGAGCGAGGCCTATGAGCCTCTCCCCCTCGTGAATACCGAGCTCCCGACGCCTCTGTTCGGCCTGCTCGTCGAGCTCCGCGGACACCACCAGTCGAGGCCGACCGTCACCCGCCCGGACACCGAAACCGGAGCAGAGGTCGGCGTAGACGGAGGACATCGGTCTGGGCAGAGGACGGAACATCGGCGGCTCCAGCAGCGGCTCGACGACGTGCGTCAGGAAGACCTCCTGTCCTCCCTTACGGTAGCCGACACGCAACGGCACGCCGGCGAGCCCGACGAGGAGCGCAGTGCGCAGGGAGCCGGTGAAGAGGACGACCAGATCGAACGCCGCCTCCCGGATCGCGCGTAGCCGGCGCGCGAACGCCCCCAGACTCTGATGGCTGTCATCGATGAGCAGCTCGTCGAAGGAGTCGAGCCCGTCGACGAGCCCATCGCGCCCCGGGCGCACCATCAGCGAGATGCGCGCGTCGGGATAGCTCCGACGGATGTCGTCGAAGCTGCCGGTCGCCATGACGAGGTCGCCGACCGGATTCGGCCCCCGCACCAGGATGCGCCGGGCCTCGAGCCTTCGGTGCACGCCGATCATGCGGCGAGCCTACCGAAGGCCCGATCCCAGGTCGACAAGAAAGGCGCCCTCGACCCGCCGGGGTGCCGGACGACGGCCTCGGGCTGCGGCTCCGGATCCTCCTGTGGAACCGGCCGCCACCCTCAGCGAGGCCAGCGAGCGGGCGACAGGCCGGTGTCCTTCTCGATCCGCAGCAGCCGGTTGTACTTCGCGAGCCGCTCCGACTGTGTCACCGACCCCACCTTGATCTGCTCGCCCTGCCAGCCGAAGGCCAGGTCAGCGAGCCAGTCGTCCTCGGTCTCGCCGCTGCGCGCGCTGACGGTGATGTTCCAGGCCGCGGAACGAGCCAGCCGCAGCGCCTCGGCGGCCTCGCTGAGCGTGCCGATCTGGTTGACCTTCAGGAGCAGCGCGTCCGCCGCGGCGGAGGAGATCGCGCGCCGGATGCGCTCCGGGTTCGTGCACAGGAGATCGTCGCCGACCGTCAGGCACGAACCCGCGAGCCGCGCGTGCAGCCGGGGCCAGTCGTCCCACGCGTCCTCGGCGAGCCCGTCCTCGAGACTGACGATGCCGAAGCGATCCACCCAGTCTGCCAGCCGTTCGACCATCGCGGACGCACCGAGCGACTCCTCGTCGAGCCTGTAGATCTCCGCGCCGGCCTCGTGGAAGTGTGTCGACGCGACGTCGAGCGCCAGCGAGACATCCCGTCCCGCGACGAGCCCGGCTCGCTCGATGGCCTCCACGGCCAGCTCGATCATCGCCTCGGAGCTCGCGCAGGGTGGTGCGAGCCCCCCTTCGTCCGCGGTCAGAAGGCGAGCACCGAACCGTTCGCACAAGAGCCCCGCGGCCTCCCGGTGAACGCTCGCGGCGACCTCGAGGCACTCGGCGATGGTGTCGGCCGTCGCCGGCACGATGAGCACGTCCTGGATCGCCACCTGTCCCCCGGCGTGGAGACCGCCGCTGAAGAGGTTGATCGTCGGTCGTGGCAGGAACTCGAGACCGGACACCGGGTCGAGCATCTCGTGGAAGGCACGCCACAACGGAACCCCCCGCTCGACCGCCGTCGCTCGCGTGAACGCCAGCGACACGGAGAGCAGGGCATTGGCCCCGAGCCGAGAGCGGTCGCGTGTGCCTTCACAGTCCGAGAGCAGGTCGTCGAGCTCCTTCGTAGACTGCAGCTCTCGACCCACGAGCCCCCCCAGGATCTCGTTCTCGACCGCGCGCACGGCGCCGCGACAGCCCCGTCCCGCGTAACGCGCGCCGTCTCCGTCGCGAAGTTCGTGCGCCTCCGCCGCTCCGGTGGACGCGCCCGACGGCACCGAGGCGCAGGCCGACACGCCGCTCTGAAGCAGGCAGGTCGTCTCGATGGTCGGACTCCCTCGACTGTCGAGAATCTCCAGGGCGTCGAGCTTGAGGATACGGCTCATGCGCTCAACCATCCCCCGGGAGCGCAGCCGCGAAGGCGCTGATCAGGCCCGGAACGGTGCGCGGTGGACAGGGCATCAGCGAGAGGATCGCCTCTTGCTGGCACTCGCGCTCCGCGTCGTCGAGATACTCCAGAGGTGAGCGGCCGGCGACCCGAGCCAGCAGACACGCGAGGGTCTGACGCACCACACGCGTCTCGAGGTCGGCCGCGAAGTCGACGTCTCCGAGCGACTCGCGATAGGTCTCCCAGTAGAGCCGCGCCGCGGCGTTGAACGCCTGCCGCCTCCCGTCGACGTGATGCGCCTTGCTCAGCATGTGCGTCAGGGAGAACCCCAGATCGAAGGAGGGATCACCGACGTGAATCACCTCGTGATCGATCAGCACGAGTCGGCCTCCGTGCACCAGGACGTTCTTCGGGCTGAAGTCGCCGTGGACAACGGATTCGCGTCGCGCGCGAGTCTCCTCGATGACGCCGGTGAGAAACGAACGTGCCCGCGGCAAATTCGCGGCCGCGAACCCGTAGTACGGCTCGAGGCGCAGGGACTCGAAGTACGAGCGATCCCGGAGTTCCCCCGGCACGGCGTCTCGTCGGCGGCACGATTCTCCGTGCATCGTCGCGAGGATCACCGCCAGCTGCCGAACGGCATCCCTGTCGACCTCGCCACGCAGGAGCACGGTCTTCCAGATCTCGTGCGGCAGCGGCACCGCCTCCATGGCGATGATGTGCCGCTCGTGATCCTCGAACACGAGCCCGGGGACCGTTCCCTCCGGCAACGTCGACGATAGCCAGCGGATCCCGGCGGCCTCCCGGTGCACTCGCCGGGGATCAGCGAACCAGTCGACCTCGACGCGCAGCTTCGACAGGGCCTGCTTCAGCACCCAGGAGCTCCCGTTGCACAGATCTACACGAACGGTCCGATTCGACACGCCGCCACCGAGCGTCTGCAGGCCGGGCGACTCGTCCCCTGGTATCGCCCCACGCTCACGGAGGTAGCCGGTGAGCGCGTCCACGTTCTCGATGTCCAGACCGTCGGTCATCACCTCACGCCTCCCGACCGAAGGCGAAGAGCGGGAGACTCGAGCACCTGACGATTGACGACATGGGGTGGGGTCTCCCCCGCGAGCGAACGCGCCACGTGACTCGCCGCGCGACGCTGCAGCTCGGCGACCGACCGATCCGAGCAGTACGCGATGTGGGGCGACGCGACGACACTCCCCAGAGCCAGGAGTGGATGGTCGGTGGCGGGCGGCTCCTCGTCGAGCACGTCGATGGCGGCGCCGGCGATGTCGCCTCTGCGGAGCGCACCGACGAGCGCGATCTCGTCGACGAGGGCACCCCGTGCCGTGTTGATCAGGTACGCCGAGGACCGCATGCGCGCCAGCGCCTCGCCGTCGATGAGCGATCGCGTCGCGGCATGCAGCGGCGCGTGGAGCGACACGTAGTCCGAAATCTCGAGCAGCTCGTCGAGGTCCTTCGCGACCCGCACGCCCGCCGGGACCTGATCCGGAGTCAAGCGCGGCGTGTGAGCCACGACCTCGAGCCCGAAGCCGTGCGCCCTGGGAACGACGCGACGCGCGATGTTCCCGAATCCGACGAGCCCGAGCGTCTGGCCGCGCAGTCGAGGAAGTGCCTCGGCGCCGCCCCCGTCCCAGCGTCCGAGAGACGTCTCCCGGGCGTAGTGAACAACACGCCGCGCGCAGGCGAGCAACAGCGCCATCACGTGGTCGGCGACCTCCTCGACGCAGTAGTCCGGCACGTTGGTGACGATGATGCCCAGCCGGGTCGCCGCGACGACGTCGATGTTGTCGACGCCGATGCCGTAGCGGCTCACGTGCACGCACCGCGACGCGACCTCCAGCACCTCGGCGGGAAGGTCCTTCCAGCAGGTCAGGATCGCATCGCAGCCAGTGGCGAGCTCCCGTAGCTCTCCGACGTCCCCTCTCCGGGCGACGACCAGCTCGGCGCCGCACGCCGAAAGTTCCGCACGCTCGACGTCGAGGGTCGGCCAGGCGTGGTCGGTCACCAGCACTCGTAACCGCAGATCGCCGTCCATCCGTCCGTCTCCTTTCCGGAACCCGGACCTGCGCCGGAGTGCCGGAAAGGCACCAAGCTAACGGCGAGCCGGAAAGGGAGCAAGGACTGCTCCGTCGCGACACCGATCACTTAGAATGACCGGTTTACCGCTCGTTCCCCCGGACGAGCCTCCGCGACAAGGAGCACGACACCTTGATCTCAACCAGGCCTGTCGATTTCAACCGTCCGCCCCTGCTTTCCGTGCTCGGAGCGCTCGGTGTGCTGGGCGTTCTCGGCGTCCCCGTGACGTCGAGCGCGACCGCGCAGGAGAGCACCCTCAGCATCGAGCAGTGGCTTCTGCTCGACCCGACCCCGGCACATCTGCCGGCCTTTCACGACGACAAGGACGGCGCCTTCACCACGAAAGACCTCCTGACTCTCGACGCACTGGCCCCCGACCGCATTGTACCTCGCGCTGGCGAACCGGTACGCTGGCCGAACGGCAAGTCCAGCCGCTGGCACGACACGTCGACCGATGAGACCCGCCTGATCGTCTCGAGTCCGGCGAGCGTCTCCACCCCGCAAATCGCGTACGCCGCGGTGTACATTACCTGCGGGAGGTTCACCAACACGAAGCTCGTGCTCGACACGGAGCACCTGCTACGAGCCTGGGTCGACGGTCGTCAAGTCGTCGAGAAGACCGAGGCCACGGTGGAGGCCGAAGACGGCAAGACGGAGCCCGCGTCCCGAGAGGTCGACGTGACGCTCCCACTGACACAGGGAACTCACTCGCTTCTCGTCGCGCTGGCCCGCGTTCCGAAGGTGGGGCCCACCTGGACACTCCACGCGCGCCTCGTGACTGCAGGGGCCCGCGAGGCCCGTCCCCTCTCGGCAAGCACGTCCCCGTCACGCCCGCTGGCACTTCGCGACCTTCTCGACGCACGGACCGTCGCCGGCGCCGACGTCTCGTCGGACGGCGCCCTTGTGGCGATCCGCTACCGTGAGCCGGCGATCGCGGCCGCAGATTCATGGGGCTGGTTCGAGATTCGACGAACGCGGGACGGCGCGCTCGTGCGGACCATCCGCGGAGACCCGGTCTACGCCTCGTTCGCGTGGAGCCCCCGAGGACGACGCTTCAGCTATGTCACCAGGAACGGCAAGAAGGGAACGCTGTGGGTCAGCGATCTCGACGCAGCGTCAGCGCGACCAATCATCGAGAACGTCGAGAAGCTCGGTTCTCACCGCTGGTCAGCGGATGGCCGGACCATCGTCTACTCGGTGGCCGAGACGCCGAAGAAGAGCGAGCCACACGAGAAGGGAGTGCAGCGTATGCGCGGACTCCCGGATCGCTGGCCCACCCACCGGGACCGCGAGAGGCTGTTTCAGGTCGACGTCGAGAGCGGCTCGCGAAGACGGCTCACCGCCGGCGCCCCTGGCGTCGGCCTGCACGACTTCAGCCCGGACGGTCGCCACCTGCTCTTCGGTACACGCCGCTACCACCACGAAGCTCGCCCCTACTCGACGTCGACTCTGTGGGAGCTCGATCTGCAGACGCTCGTCGCTCGCGAGATCCTCTCCGGCCCCTGGCTCGCCAGCGCCGAGTACGGCCCCGGTGGCGAGCGTCTGCTCGTGCTGGGCAGCCCCCGCGCATTCGGAGACGCCGGAGTCCATGTCGAGGAAGGGCAGATCCCCAACGACTACGACACGCAAGCCTTCATCGTCGATCGCCACGGTGGCGCGGCGATACCCATCACACGCGACTTCGATCCCGAGATCGTCGAAGCGTCCTGGTCACACGACGACGGCAACATCTATCTGCGGACCACCGAGAAGTCGTTCGTCCGCCTGTATCGTTTCGATCCGAAACTCTCCGGATTCACGCGGCTCTCGACAAGCGTTGACGTCGTCTCGGGTTTCTCTCTCGCGCGGGGTGCGGCGCGGCTCATCTATCACGGCACTTCCCCGACCCACCCGGTCAAGGTCTTCGCTCTCGACCTCGAAGATGGTGGCGACGAGTCCCGGCTGCTTTCGGATCCGAACGCGAAGCGATTCGCAGACATCCGTCTCGGCAGGACAGAAAGCTGGAGCTTCGTATCGACGAGCGGCACCAGGATCACCGGCCGCATCCACTACCCGCCCGACTTCGACGCCACCCTCGAGTACCCGATGATCGTCTACTACTACGGCGGCACCTCGCCGACAGCACGCAGCTTCGGCGGTCGCTACCCGAAGAGCTTCTGGGCCGCGCGCGGCTACGTCGTCTACATCCTGCAGCCGAGCGGAGCCACCGGCTTCGGCCAGTCCTTCTCGGCGCGCCACGTCAACAACTGGGGCAAGACGGTGGCCGGCGAGATCATCGAAGGAGTCGGAAAGGTCCTCGACAGCCACGAGTTCATCGACCCCGCACGCGTCGGCTGTATCGGCGCGTCCTACGGCGGGTTCATGACGATGAACCTGATCACGAAGACCGATCGTTTCGCGGCGGCTATCTCTCACGCCGGCATCAGCTCGCTGGCGAGCTACTGGGGCGAGGGCTGGTGGGGATATCTCTACAATTCGGTCGCCGGCGCCAGCAGCTTCCCGTGGAACCGTCAGGATCTCTATATCGGCGAAAGCGCCCTCTTCCGCGCTGACAGGATCACGACGCCGCTGCTCCTTCTGCACGGAACGGCCGACACCAACGTGCCGCCGGGCGAGAGCGAGCAGATGTACACGGCGCTCAAGGTCCTCCGCAAGGAGGTCGAGTACGTCCGATTCGAGGGCGAGGGCCACTGGATCCTCGAGCGTGCGAAGCGCGAGATCTGGAGCGAGACGATCGTCGCCTGGTTCGACAAGCAGCTGAAGAAGGAGCCGGCCGGCTGGGATCACCTCTTTCCGCACGGCAAGAGGGACGACGACAAACCACAGGTACGCACGGCTGGACTCCAGTCTCGACAGTCTCCGGAGGTCTCGCCGGGTGTCGCGAAGGCCCGACCCGACCCTGCGCGGATCGAGAGGGTCGCCGAGCCACTTCTCGCTCCTCCACCCCGACAGGCCCTCGGTGTCGCGGCGCCGACTCCTCTCGAGCCCGGCAGTCCTCGCGCTCTCGGCCTCCACGGAGAACGGCGAAACTCGAGCTGACCGTCCGTCGAGTCCGTGCTTCGGCCGGGCTGCGAATACGACTCACCCGCTTCGAGATCGAGACGCCGTCACGCAGTCGACGTGGTGTGTTCTCGAGGTCTGACCACACCCGTACTGGTGGCGAGGAGCCAGGGGGAGAAACCTCGGACTAGGCCCGTTTCTTCGCCAGATGCTGAAACTTCTGCTTCTGATGCGCGAAGAGGTACGCGGTCTCCGGTGTGATGGAGCCCTCTTTGAGGCGCTTCAGGATCGCGTCGTCCATCAGCTGCATACCTTCACCCCGGCCTCCCTCGATCAGGGAGACGACCTTGCTGACGTTTCCTTCCCGGATAATGTTTCCGAGGCCGAACGAGCCCATGAGGATCTCGTTGACCGCGACGCGCCCCTCGCCGTCGGACCTGGGCATCAACAGCTGGGCGCAGACCCCTCGCAGCGTCACCGAGAGCATGGTACGGACCTGGTTCTGCTGGTCCTCCGGAAAGACGTCGATGATCCGATCGACGGTCTTTGCGGCACTGTTCGTGTGCAGAGTGCCGAAGACCAGAAACCCCATCTCTGCCGCAGTGATGGCGAGCCCGATGGTCTCGGGGTCACGCATTTCTCCGACGAGGATCACGTCGGGATCGTGCGGCGTGGCGGCGGGGAGCGGGTTCCCGATGGATTGGGTGGCGACTCGGACTTCCGGCTGCGTGAAGTAGCTCTTCTTGTTGCGGTGGACGAACTCGATCGGATCCTCGATCGTGACGATGTGCTTGGACTCCCTACGGTTCACATGGTCGAGCAGTGCCGCCAGCGTCGTCGACTTGCCGCTCCCGGTCGGGCCAGTAACGAGGATCAGCCCCGCGTTGAGCTCGGTGTACCCGAGGATGACATCCGGAACCCCGAGCTTCGACAGTGGTAGAATCTCCTCCGGGATATGGCGGAAGACGATCGCAGGACCGAGTCGCGTAACGAAGGCGCTGACACGAAAACGCGCCAGTCCGGGGATCTCGTACGCGAAGTCGAGGTCGTGACGCTCCGCATAGACCTCTCGTCGCCGCGGCGACAGAATCTCGACGATGAGCGACTGCAACACGTCCGGGTCCATCGGCGTATCGGAAAGAGTGCGCAGGGTTCCGTGGACGCGGACCTTCGGGGGTACCCCCGATGTCAGGTGGAGATCAGAGCCTCCGACCTCGTCAAGCTTCGTCAGGTAGGTGTCGATCTGGGGCATATAGCGTCGGCCTAATCGAAGCGATCCTTGTTCTCTGCGAAGAACCAGGCGGTCTCTTTCGTGATCAGCTTCTCCTTCAGGAGGCGCTTGATCGAGTCGTCCATGGTCACCATTCCCTCTCGCGCGCCGGTCTGCAGCACCGAGTTCAGCTGAAAGGTCTTCTTCTCCCGGATCATGTTGGCGACGGCGGAGGTTGCGAACATGATCTCGAGCGCCGGCTCACGACCGAGCCCGTCGGCCCGTGGCAGCAGCTTCTGCGAGATCACTCCTCGCATGGACTCCGACACCATCGCGCGGATCTGCTCCTGCTCCTTCGGAGGGAAGACGTCGACCATCCGATCAACGCTGCGCACCGCGTTCGTCGTGTGCAACGTGCCGAAAACCAGGTGACCGGTCTCCGCGGCGGTGATCGCCATCGACATCGTCTCGAGGTCGCGCATCTCACCGACACAGATGTAGTCCGGATCGGCACGCATCGCCGATCGCAACGCGGTCGCGAAGGACTCGGTGTGCACGTGGACGTGTCGCTGGTTGACGTTGCAATTCTTGCTCGGAATCAGGTACTCGATCGGGTCCTCGACCGTGACGATATGGTCCCTCTGCTCGGTGTTGATCATGTCGACGAGCGCAGCCATCGTCGCCGTCTTTCCGGAACCGGCCGGACCGGTGATCAGCACGATTCCCTGACGGTACTTCGTGAAGCGCCCGAGAACCTCCGGCATATGCAGATCATCCAGCGTCGGCAGCTGATCGGGAATGACGCGAAACACTGCATCGATGCCCTTGCGCTGACGCAGTACGTTGGCGCGATAGCGACCGTGCTCCCGGGAGTAGCAGAAGTCGAGGTCGTTGTACTTCGTGAACACCTCGGTCTGGTACTCGTCGAGAACCTCCAGGATCCGCTGCTTCGTATCCTCGGGCGTCAGCGCGGGGTGCTTCATGTAGACGATCATCCCGTGCAGCCGTAGAAACGGCGGCGCACCGACCTGGAAATGGAGGTCCGAGGCACCGATGCGTCGAGCCTCCTCCAGGTAGATGTCCAGCGGCTGACCCGCGAAGCTCGAGTAGTCCTTCGCGGCGATCTCGGCCACGGGAATGCCGAAGCCGCTCGGAGGCCTGGATCCCCGCATCTCGCGCTGACCGGCGCCCTGATCGCTCGCACGGCTCGCCGCCCCGGGACCGGAGCCGCCTGCCTGTTTCACGCGTCCGGCGATGGCCTGGAACTGGCCCGCCGAGATGTAGCCCCTGGCCAGCAGGATCTTGCCGAGCGTCTGACCATTGCCGGCCTTCTCGACGAGGTCCATACACTCCTGGAGCTGATCCGCGTTGACGAGACGGTTCTTGACCGCGATCTTCCCGAAGAGGGCGTCTTCTTGTGACGGCATCGACTCACCACGGAACAACAGTCACGATGCGGGCACGCCCGTCCACGAGCAGCCCGTCCGCATACGCGGTCAGAAGGGCCGACAGTGGCCGAGAACTCGCTGCAAAGTGGCACGGGAGCCCGTGCACGACGAATCCAGCGACAACGAGACCGAATCGGAGGGGGAGCGACCGCTCGGCCCGGACGGCTCGCTCGTTCCATTTCTCACGGAACGGACCTGGACCGATGACTCCATGATACGCTGGCGTGCGGGTTTGTAAACACGCTATGAGCCGCCGTCAGCGTCCTCGGTCTGCCCGGACTCGCCGAGCAGGAGTGTCGTCGAGAACCCGGGCAGCTGGTCGATGTAAGCGACTCGCCCGTCGTAAGCCTCCACGATCTCCCGTCCGACGACGATCCCGTCACGATACTCGCCCCCCTTGACGAGAACGTCCGGCCGAAGCAGCTCGAGGAGGTGATTCGGCGTGTCGCTGTCGAAGAGCACGACGAAATCGACCGCCTCCATGCCGGCGAGCATCTTGACGCGATCGTCCTGATTGATACGCGGGCGACGCTCCCCCTTCAGACGCCGGATGGACGCGTCGCTGTTGACCGCGACGACGAGCAGGTCGCCCTCCCGTTTCGCCTCGTTGAGCAGATGGTGGTGCCCCGGATGGAGCAGATCGAAGCAGCCGTTGGTGAAGACGACGCTCTTGCCGTCCTCCCGGGCGGACTCGAGAAGACGCCCGAGCTCCAAGGGCGCCTTGATCTTGCCGACGACAGGGTGTCCCTGAAATCGCAGCTCCTGCCCGAGCTCCGCACGACTGATCGGGGTGACGCCGAAGTGCCGCACCTCGAGCCCGCCGGCGACATTCGCGATCCGCACGGCATCCCGCGGGGTCCCTCCGGCGGCTGCGACGACACCGAGCGCCGTGAGCACCATATCCCCTGCACCGGTCACGTCGGCGACGACCCGGGCCCGCGTCGGGAAGTGCTCGAGCACACCCTCGCGCATGCCGAGAAAGATGCCGTCGCGGTCGAGTGTGATCGCGACCGCGTCGAGGTCGAGATCCTCCAGCAGCTTCGCCGCCGCCGCGCGGCACCCGTCGAGATCGCGGCACGAGAGCCCGCACGCCTGTTCCGCCTCGAAGCGGTTCGGGCAGATCAGAGTGACACCGTGGTACAGCGAGTAGTCGGTGACGCGCGCGGGATCGACGAGGACGGGTCGATCTCCCGCAGCGGCCAGAATCCCCTGCACGAGTTCCTCGGTGACGAGGCCCTTGTCGTAGTCGCTGATGAGGACCGCGTCGAGAGACTCCACCTTGCGCTCGAAAACTCCCAGCAGTCGCGAAATCTGCTCCGACCTGATAGGGCCGAGCTCCTCGTCGTCGACGCGGAGGATCTGCTGCACGGCGCGGTGTGCCTGCTGGACGTACCCGACGTGCCGCGTCTTGACGGTGGTCCGTCGTGCCTCGTCGCGGAGGATCGACTCGAGGTCGCAGCCTTCGACCTCGAGGATCTCGCCGACGCGGTCACCGTCCGGATCAGCCCCGAGAATCGAGAAGACGGTGGAGTCACAGTCGAGTCGCGCGACGTTGACCGCAACGCTACCGGCGCCGCCGACGCGAACGTCGCGACGGCCGACGCGCAGGACCGGAATCGGAGCCTCCGGGGAGATTCGCTCAACGTCGCCCCAGACGTAGCGATCGAGCATGAGGTCGCCGACGACGCCGACACGCGGCCGGCCCATCCGCTCCAAAAACTCGACCAGTCTCCCCGTCATCGAGTGTGTCCTCCTGCTGGCGTAGTATAGCGTCAAAGAGTGCAGTTCAAAGCGGGGACGGAGGATACACCCCCAGGGCCCGGTCGAGGGCGGCCTCGTAGAGTGGCCGGCCGTCGCGAACGCTCTGGCGAATGCGCAACGCCAGCCACCTCAGCCCCTGCATCGGAGCGAGGAACTCCTCCCCTCGCAGCTTCACCGAGTCCTTCTGCGTCATCACCACGGTGTCGAGCCCGGCGCCACGAACGGTCGCCGCGATACTCGCGATCTCGGAGGGACGATACAAATGATGATCAGGAAACCCGTGGTCCTGCACGCGGTCCACGACGAGCCGGTCGAGCGTCGCGTGAAAGGCCGCGACGTTGCCGATCGAGTGCAGCACCGCCACCGGGCAGCCCTCCAGCGCCTCGACCTGGTGGTGCTCCCCCCCACGAAGATCCTCCCAGCCGATCGCCTGCGTCGCGAGCAGGACGACAGGGATCTTCCCGAAGCGCTGCTCGACGCGCTCTCTGATTCGCGCGATGCGTGCGTCACCGACCAGATCGCATCGCGTGATCGCGATCAGGTCCGCGTGACGCAAGGCCCCCGTCGGCTCTCGAAGCAGCCCCGCCGGCAGCACGTATCCGTTGTCGAACGGGCGCAGGGAGTCCAGCAACACGAGATCGAGGTCACGCACCAGCCGCACGTGCTGAAAACCGTCGTCGAGGACGATGACGTCAGCGCCCTCGTCAATCGCACGGGTGCCGGTGTGAAAGCGCTCGCGACCCGGGAACTGCGGCACGCCGTCAAGATTCTCGGCGAGGACGAGATACTCGTCGTTCACCACCTCCCGGCAGTCCTCGGTGCGCAGGCCCGCCCGGTAGCCACGACTGAGGACGGCCGGCCGTCGCCCCCTCTCGAGCAGGTCACGCACGATCATCTCGACGGTCGGGGTCTTTCCCGTACCGCCACAGGTGATGTTGCCGACGCTGACCACCGGTACCGGGAGCCGACGCGCCCTGGCCATCCCACGACGCCGCCGCCACGACGCCACGACGCCGTAGGACACCGACAGGGGCCACAGCAGACGACCGAGGACCGTCGGGGAAGTGTCCGGCCCGAGACCGGTATCGACCGGGGACCCGTCGTCACGGAAGTCCATCGGCCGCGTCAGTTCGCCGGCGGCAGGAGCCGCAGAGCCTTGCGGATGGAACGCTTGAGGCCAACTCGTAGAAACGACGTGTCCGCGGGGGTGTGACGGTTCGCGTGAATCTTCAACGTGAATTCGCCGCCGTAGATGCGCCGTTCGGTCTCGACGTCCACCAGTGCCAGCCGGTACGAGATGTCGATGTGGTACGGTGGCTGCGTGCTGCCTCTCCAGGAGAGGATCGTGCTCTTCAAGAAGGCATCGTGAGTACCCTCCCCCGCCCGGGACTCCCCGTCCGACCGCGAGGGTGGAGCCGAGCCACCGGCCGATCCATCGGCTTGCCGTGTCACGACGTAGCCGCGCTCGAGAAGCCCCTCGTAGAGGTTTCGATGGATCAACGCGGGAAAGTCGAAGACGCGCAGCCCCGTGAGTCGCTGCGCCAGCCCGCCGAATTCCACGTGCTCCAGAGCGCGCGTGGTGCGGTTCTGCGTGTCGAGGAGCTGGATGGAATTCGGCTTCAGCTTGCCGAAGTCGGGGTGAATCTCGGGCAGAGGGGCGCACCCCCCGACCGCGATCAGAGCCCCGAGCGCCAACGACAGGATGACGACGAGCGATATTGACGGGCGTTGCCGACGACCGGGGCCATCGACGAGCCGCCACCGTGAAGCGTGTCTCATTCGCAAGTTCCGGAGTTTCTGGCCCTGTTCGAGTTCATTCTTAACAGGCCACGGAAACGGAGTCAATCCGCGCGCCGGGGGACCCGAAGAGCCGGGCCGAGATCCCGACGCCAGGAAGCGACCATCGCCGCACGGAGCCGGAGATCCGCGTGATCAGGACACGCATGGACAGCGACGGCGGATAGGTTAGAATCCGCTACGTCATGGCAACGACCCGGGGGAAGCTCCAGTCCGGCTATCGGGGCACCGTCCTCGGTGCGGCCATCGCGGACGCGCTCGCTTTTCCGTTTCGGAGCTACTCGCGCGAGTTTCTCCTTTCGGTCGCCTTGCCGCTGAACCGCGACTACGAGGTTTCGAGAGACGGCGCTCACCACGCGGGACAGTATACCGATGACACGCAGGGTCTGCTGGCCGTCATCGACTCGATCCTCGAACGCCAGGACCTCGCCCCCGACGAGCGCAGCGCCGAGCTGGTCGTCGACCACCTGATCCCGCTGTGGCGCGACATGCTCGTCGTCGATCCCGACCCGGACACGAGTGATACGATGCGCAGCATCGTGCGCGGGATCACTCCCTGGAACGAGGCTGCCCAGCCCTGCGGCTGCTCGAGCCCCGGCGCGGTCACGCGGGCGATTCCGGTCGGCCTCTGGGACTCGAGGTCTCCCGAAGACGTCCCGGCGCACGTGGAAACCATCGTCGGTGTCACGCACCGAGACACCCGTGTGCTGGCCGTCTGCGCCGGTGTTGCTGCCGGTGTCGCGAACAACCTCGAGGCCGATGAGCTCATCCTCGGCGATCTCCTGGACCGGGTCTCGAGCGCCTGTGCCGGATTCGACGTCGACGTCGCCCGGACCGTCCTCGACATGCCGCGATTCCTGTCGCAGACCGAGGAACGCGCGATCGGGATGATCCTGCGCTCGCTCTCCGCCGCCGACCACCCGCGGCTGCGCGACGGACCCGGAAGCCACGCGGTTCCCGTCCTCCTCATCGCGCTCTACCTGTTCCTGAAGACGCCTCACGACTACTCCACGACGGTCGACCGCAGCATCCGTGTCGGCGGCAACATGTCGACGATCGCCTCGGTCACCGGGGCCTTCAGCGGCAGCTTCAACGGCGAGGAGCATCTCCCCGCTCTGCTCGTCGAAGGTCTCGTGCAGGGCGATGAGATCTGCGCACGCGCCGACGACCTCCATGATCTCCGGCGCCGTGTCCTGCGCCAGACGCGGCGGCCGTCCAACGATGCGGACCCGTCCGCGGAAGACTCGGTCGCAATCGCGGGAGACGAGACCATCGCGGCCGATTCGGAGGACCTCCGATGACCTTGCCGCCGTCCACGGCAAGCATACGGGCCGACGGAGTCGTCGTCGGCGGAGGTGCCCCGCCACTGGTCATCGCCGGCCCGGACACTCTCGAGAGCGACGAGCTGGCCTTCGGGATCGCCGAGGAGCTGGTGCGCATCGGCGAGCGGCTCGGCGTCGCGTTGGTCTTCAAGGGATCGTACGACAAGGCGAACCGCTCGTCCCATCGCTCGTACCGCGGCCCCGGCATCGACCGGGGACTCGAGATTCTCGCGGGGGTGAAAGCTCGTACCGGACTGCCGGTCACCTCCGATGTCCACGGCGTCGACGAGGTGGCCCCCGCCGCCCAGGTGCTCGACATCATCCAGGTGCCGGCCTTTCTGTGCCGACAGAACGACCTCCTGGTCGCCTGCGGCGCGACCGGTCGCATCATCAACATCAAGAAGGGCCAGTTCCTCTCTCCAGAGAACATCGGCGCACGCGTCGAAGCAGCCACCGGCCCGAGCACCCCCGGCGTGCTCGTCACCGAGAGGGGAACGACCTTCGGCCACGGCGACCTGATCAACGACTTCCGATCGATAGCCGAGATGCGGGCCGAAGGCCATCCCGTCGTCTTCGACGCGACCCACAGCGTGCAGAAGCCGGGAGCGCTCGGGAACCGCAGCGACGGCAAGCGCGAGCTCATCCCCTTCCTCTCGCGCGCCGCAGCGGGCGTCGGCTGTGATGCCTTCTTCTTCGAGGTCCACCCGAATCCGGACGCGGCGCTCTGCGACGGCCCCAACAGCCTCCGGCTCGACGACCTCGACGGGCTGCTGGCCGATCTGCTCGCGATCGACCGCGTCGCACGCGCGTCAGAGAGGGGCGCATGATCGTCGATGTCGTCATCCCGGCGCTCAACGAGGAAGCCTCGATCGCGCTCGTCCTCGACGACATACCCCGGCCGCCGGTGCGCGAGATCGTCGTCGTCGACAATGGCTCGACCGACCGCACCGCCGAGGTCGCAAACTCTCACGGTGCACGCGTCGTACGCGAGGACGAACGCGGCTACGGCGCCGCATGCCTGCGCGGAATCGCGAGCCTCGACGACGACACGGACATCGTCGTCTTCCTCGACGCCGACCACAGCGACCACGCCGAAGAGCTGACGCAACTGATCGAGCCGATCGAGAAGGGCAACGCCGACATGGTCATCGGCAGCCGCACGCTGGGCGAACGCGAACGAGGTGCTCTGCCTCCGCACGCTCGCTGGGGCAACAAGCTCGCATGCTTCCTGATGAGGCTCTTCTGGGGCGCACGTCACACCGACCTCGGCCCCTTCCGGGCGGTCTCGCGCACGGCTCTGGAAGGCCTGGAGATGACCGACCGTGGCTTCGGCTGGACCGTCGAGATGCAGATCAAGGCCTGCCTGCGCGGCCTGCGCGTCGAGGAGAGTCCCGTGAGATATCGGCGACGAGTCGGCAAGAGCAAGATCTCGGGCACGATCAGCGGCACGGTGAAGGCCGGGGGAAAGATCCTGTACACGGTGTTGCGCTGGCGTTTCTTCGCGCCACGCAGGTGACGAGGATGACGCGAAGGAACCGTCGGCAGCCGTCCCTGCGAGGAGGCCGGACTCCGGTGGCTCAGGAGATGTCCGCGCGCCGGCGGGGCCTTCAACCCTGACGCCGGCTCCTCGGGGCTGTCTCGAGACCCCGTCCTGCCTGCGGCCGGCTACGACTCCGCGAATGCTCCGTCGGGCCGCCTCGGCGATCGACTCCCCGAGATCGTCCTGTCGGCCCGCATCGCCTCGCTCCGACGGCGCGGAACTTGAAACGGCCTCTTGCGTGTCCAGGCCTCGAGTATCGGACTCTCGCACGGAGGCTCGCTGCACCCGCCCCCGCCACATGCCCACCACGACATGCCCACCGCGCCACGTGCCCCTACTTCCGGGCCTCCTCGCTCTTCAGCGGGAGCGCCTGCAGCCGGGCGATGTAGCGATCTTGGAAGCCCTCTGGAAGGCCCTTCCAGAGCCCTGCGTTCTCCTCGGCCGTCAGGAAGCTCAACCAGAGAGCGCCGAGTCCCTGGAACCTCTCGTCGCCGACCACGCTCTCGGAAGCGAGGAGCGACTCGATCCAGCGCAGGTGGGTCCAGCGCGTTCGCAGAGCGCGTAACGAGTTCTCCGAGGGGTCGCCGATTCCTGTGCCCACGGACTCCGACTTCGTGCCACCGCCACCGCCATCGCCGGGACCCTCTCCCCTGCCGACGCCTGACTCGCCAACACCCGACTCGCCGACGCGTCCCTGCCCGGTGCCTTGCTGCCCAGCGCCTCCGTTGTCGGCGCCACCCTCGCCGGCACCGCCCTTGCGGGAACCCTTCAAGTCAAGCGGAGCTCTCGTAGCGTCGACAAGCCGCGTCAGACCCTTCAGGATCGCCTGGAGGTCGATCGGCTCGACGGACGCGATCCTGGCGACGATTCCGCCGCGCACCCGACGCGAGACGAGACGCTCCTCGAACTCGACCAGAAGCTCCGGAACCTTCTCTTTCAAGAGCGGCGCCCTGCGGCTCAGCCCGACGAGCCGGCCGTAAGCGGCGGCGGCCGCCGCGTCGCCGGTCGTGAGCTCGACGGCACGCAGGTGCGCGAGCGAAGCGCTCCACGAGGCTCGCAGGTCGCCGTTCGTCGCAGTCGACTCCCCGGAGCCGACGAGAAGAAGATGGCCGAACTTCGGGTCCCCGACGACGTCGAGGCCGAAGCGCAGGTAGGCGAGATCATCCACGGCGTAGGCTCGCGTCTCGAGACGAGCGAGCAGCCAGTCGAGTCCCTCGACTCCCCGCGGTACGAGGGTCCCTTTCACCTTGCTGAGGAGGTGATCGGCGATGTCCTTTTCCTTGCCGGACGATCCCCTTCGACCACGCAGAAAGGGAAGAAACTGCTCGAGCGCCTCGTTACCGCCAACGTACGCAACCGCGTTGACGACCGCGATCAACACCTGAGTGTCGTAGCGCTCCGGAGACGCGAGCACGTCGACGAGCGCCTCGCGGGCCCGCTCGTCGTTTCCCTGAGCGAGCGTGCTGAGGCCGCCGATCGCGGGGATGTGGAGCTTCGGCTCCTCGTGCTGATGAAGCTGCTGTACGTGAAACGTCCGCAGGAAATCGCGAACCGTCTCGTCCTCCGGACGCGCCTCGAGCACGCTGGCGCAGTCGGCACGCAGCTCGAAAGACTCCTGGCCCGATCCCGACTTGGCCGCCTCGAAGACGCGAACGACGAGGTTCGCGGTACCCAGACTGAGTCCGGACTTCACCATACGGCCGATCGCCTGCAGGGACGCGCGGATCATCGCGATATCCGCGACGAGATCCGGATCCGACAGGATGCCCTCGACGGCAACGCGTGCCTCGAGCACCTTCAGCGCTCCAGCCGCGCGCACGAGTTCGATGAGCTCCGCTTTCCAGTGCGCCCATCGCGTGTCACCGGACGACATCGGACGTGTCGCGAGCACGCGCTCGAAGCGCGCGTCGATGAGCTGCACGAGTCGAGCTCGCAGGCCGAAGTCGTCCCGCTCGAGGAACTGCTGGTAGAGCGAGAGCGCGGCGAGCGCCGCGCGGCTGACCTCGGGATACTCGTGCTCGCGCGCCATGCCGCGCGCGACGTCGATCAAGCGACCACAGGAACGGGCGAGGTAAGCCTCGCGCACCTTCTCCTGCTCGGCAGCCGCGCCCGGGAGCTTCAACGTGCGAACCCAGTCGGGGAACTCTCCGAACGCCGCGACCGCAACCAGCCGTTTCTCGACGGTGTACTCCGACTCGAGCACCGCCTCGAGCTCGCTGGTAAGGCGCTCGGGGTCATCGTTCTCGCTCAACCGCTTTAGCGTCACCCGCCACGCCGCCGCCTGGTCGGCGCTGAGCTTGCGCTGGCTCTCGGTGAAGATCCGGGGCAAGGTCATGTCCTTGTGACGGTCCCACCACTCCTTCCAGCCCTGCGGAGACGGGAAGTCGATCAGCAAACGCGAGCGCAGCTCACCGAGGTAGAGCGACACGGTCTGCGGCGCGCTGTCGTTGAAGAGGATCATCCCGGTGATGGCGCGGTCGAGGAACCGCTTGCCGTCGACCTCCCAGAGGATTCGGCTGACATCGGCGAGAACCGTCGCGGGGGGTGCCTTGGGGATCTCTCCGACTCCGCCAGTGATCCTGGCCCCGAGCACGTCGAGCACCGTCGGACCCGGTGGCTCCTCCCCGGCCGCCGCCTGACGTTCCCAGCCGGTCAGCGCCAGGACCGCACTGACGACAGCCTCGCGAAGCTCGTCGGGTCCCCTGCCCAGGAGCGGCAACAGAACGTCCGCGACGTGCTCGAAGGGCGGACCACCGTCGCGACCCCCGAGTGCGATCGCCTGGACGATGCGCTGAGCCACGACGACACGCTCGGCGATCGACTCGGAAGTGCCCGAGCCGAGCTTACCGACGTCTTCCGGGTGGAGCACCGCGACGAGGAAATCAAGATGAACCTGACGCGCCCTGGCAGTGACATCGACCTGGGAAAGGAGACGGTAGGCCTCGCGCTCGCCGAGCTTCTGGTCGGGACCGGCCAGCTTCGCGACGTCGATCACCAGCCCTCGAGCCAGCTCCGCGAGCGGCGTCAGGTCGATTTCCTGCGAATCCTCACCAGGGGCTCCGAGCCCGCCGGCGCCGCGTGTGGACGGCGAGCCGATCACCGCCGAGATCGGGTCGACCCTCGCCCCGCTCACCGGCACCGCGAGGGCGCCGGCCGCGATGATCGCCATGGCGGCGAAACACAGGGATCGACTCGACTGCGACCGGAAGCTCATCGACTTCGGCTGCCCTCGTGCTCCTTGCCTCGAAAATCTCGAGAGCCTCCCGAGACCGGCAGGCGCCGCCCACCGCACGTTCACCCGGTGCCTCGACCTCATCAGGCTCCCCAAGAAACGACCCTTCTCGGATTCCGCCGCCGACGCGAAGCGAACACCGGCCGTGCTACGCACGGCGCGAGGTCGACCTGTCGAGCGTGGAAGGGTCCAGAGAATTATAACTCCGTCCCCTGTAGAGTCCAATCCCGTCGAGTTCCCACGGCTTCCGGGAATCTGGACCCGTGATGCGCGGCGCAGACTTCTGGTGCCGAGGTCAACCCGCAGCTCGGCCTCGACCCCGGTCACGAAGCGACGCCACCGCTCGGCGTCCTCCTCGTCACCGACCTCGTCGAGGCGTGGGCCTCTGCGGGTCGGCTGATCGACCTCTTCCGACGATTCCCGGACGATTCGTCAGCTCCCGTTCCTCCCCCGCCACCCCGGCAGGCTGGTGGCCGTCAGAATCCGCACGCCCCCGGCCCCACCATCCCCACCCACATACCCTAACATAAAATGCTCAAACTGTGGGTGGGGGTGTCCCCGCACGCGGATATCATTTCCTGGGTGTTTGCAGGGACGGGGTCAGGGACACGTTTGGGATATCGTCCGC
>CAYMLL010000072.1:0-513 GCA_964390645.1 uncultured Planctomycetia bacterium
CGAGCGCGGTGGCCGTGAGGGCCGCGAGCGCGGTGGCCGTGAGGGCCGCGAGCGCCGTCGTCCCTCGGGGGAGGACGGCTTCGCCCCGGACGAGCAGGACGACGGGCAGGACGGCGACGGGGAGAAGCGCGAGGGACGTGAGCGCAGCGGACGCGAGGGACGTGAGCGCGGCGGACGCGAGGGACGTGAGCGCGGCGGACGCGAGGGACGTGAGCGCGGCGGTTTCGGCGGCTTCGAGGACATCCGCGAGAAGATGGCGGCGATCCAGAAGAAGACCGAGGACTCCTGCCTGGCGGTTCTCAGCAAGAAGCAGCGCGAGCAGTTCGTCTCCATGCAGGGCGAGAAGTTCGAGCTCGACCGCCGCTCGATGTTCCGCCGCGGCAGCCGCGACGGCGAATCTCGACGCGGCAGCGATCGTGGAAGCCGCGGCCGGCGCCGGCGACCGGGCGACGACGAAGAGGAGATCTGATCCTGGCCCCCGCCAGGACACGCCCTACCCCCGCCCCCCCCGCC
>CAYMLL010000072.1:523-4511 GCA_964390645.1 uncultured Planctomycetia bacterium
GGGCGGGGCCCCCGCCGGCCCCGCGGCCCCGGGCCCCCCCCCCCCCCCCCCCCCCCCGATTCCGAGTCCGCCTCCTCGGCTGACGTCGGATCTCACCCGGGGACAGGCACCTTCGCGCACGGACGGGGTGCCCGTCCCCGGGCTCCTTTCTTCTCCCCCACCATCCCCCTAGCCTCGGCCGGCGGTTGTGGCGATCGCCTTCTTCCGTGGCACAATAGACCGCGCGTTTTTCTTGCGCCAACCCGGGTGTGTCGTGTCCCATCGCGTCATCGGACCGGACAGCCCAGCACCCCACCCGCGAGGAGCCCGAAATGAGAACGCCGGTCGTGACCGCCGCATGCCTTCTGGTCCTTTCTTCGACGTCGCTGCGCTCGGAGAACGTCGACTACACCAAGGACGTACTTCCGGTGCTGAAAGCGAAGTGCTTCTCGTGCCACGGGGAAAAGAAGGCCAAGTCGAAGCTCCGGCTGAATTCGGGCGCCCAGGCCATCCTCGGGGGCAAGAGCAAGAAGGCGATCGTTCCGGGCAAGCCGGAAGAGAGCGGTGTGATCACGCGCACCTCGCTGCCTCCCGATGACGACGACGTCATGCCGCCCGAGGATGAGGGCGAGGCGGTCACGAAGGCCGAGCTCGAGATCCTGCGACGCTGGATCGCCGAGGGAGCGAAGTACCCTGACGACGGCCAGCCGGCGAAGAAGGAGAAGCCGAAGGGTGCTCCCCTCACCGACGCGGACCAGAAGATGCTGACCTCGATCCGCGAGGCGGGCGCTCGCGCCATGCGCGTCGCTCAGGACGTCAACTGGATCACCGTCAGCTTCCGTCCCGCCGCGGCCAAGGTCGGAGACGAGCAGGTCGCGCTCGTCAAGGATCTCGCCAACGTCACCGAGCTCAACCTGGCGGGCACGAAGATCACTGACAACGGGCTCTCGAGTCTCGCGAGCCTTGGCAACCTCACCCGCCTGCACCTCGAACGAACGGAGGTCAAGGGCAGCGGTCTCTCGCACCTGAAGGGACTCAGCAAGCTCGAGTACCTGAACCTCTACGGCACCCAGGTCGACGACGCGGCGCTGAAGAGCCTCGAGCAGCTGGGCTCCCTGAAGAAGCTCTACCTGTGGCAGACGAAGGTGACGGACGCCGGCGTGGCGGCGCTGAAAAAGGCCAACCCGACACTCTATGTCAATCGCGGCATCGACCCGCCTGCAAAGGCCCATCCGGCGCCGGAAGCCAAGGCGGAGCCCACCAAGAAGCCGGAGCCCAAGCAGACGAAGCCCGGTCAGGTCATCGTCAAGGCAAACAGTGACGGCTGGACCTTCACCCCGAAGAAGGGCGTGCAGGGAAGTGCCTGGACCGGCGACAAGTTCGACGACTCGAAGTGGGAAAAAGGCAAGACGCCGCTGGGGTACGGCGAGGCGGGGATCGCCCAGAAGAACGGCACGACCATCCAGCATGTCGGCCAGAATGTGCTCGCGCGCAAGGCGTTCGAACTCGACGGGAAGCTGCTCGAGCAGAGCCAGGCCTTCAAGCTGCTGGTCGCCTCCGACAACGCCGCGATCGTCTGGATCAACGGCAAGGAGGTCGACAAGGACAACGACAACCACGAGCCCAAGTACTGGAATCGCACGGTCAACGTCGACGCGAAGGTCCTGCGAAAGGGTCGCAACGTCATCGCGGTGCAGGTCACCAACAACCAGGGGTCCAGCGACGCGTACTTCGACGTGCAGATCGAGAACGTCCCCAAGTAGGGCGACACCGCGCAGGATCGACGACGGTCGCGAGACTACTCCCAGCGGAAGATTCTCAGCGCGACGGCAAAAGGCAGCACGCCCCACAGCAGGACGATCCCGAGCTGCGGGGCGACGTCGAGGAGGCCGGCGCCGTCGAGCATGATGTCCCGCAGCGTGTCGTTGAGCGCGGTCAGCGGCAGACAGCGGATGAACGCACGGCTCGCTTCCGGGAAGCGCTCGTAGGAGAAGAAGACCCCGGAGAAGAGCCACATCGGCATCATCGCGAGGTTCATGAGCCCCGAGATCCCCTCGACCGTTCGCGCTCGCGACGCGATCAGGAGTCCGAGTCCGGCGAACGCCACGGTCCCCAGCACCAGAGTCGCGAAGAACGCGAAGGGATCGCCACGGATCGGCACGTCGAGCACCCAGACGGCGAATCCGAGGAGAATGGCCACCTCGAGCCCCATGAAGACCAGCCGCGCGAGTCCGATCGACACGAGCAGCGAACTGCGGCGCATCGGCGTGACGAGGAAACGCCGCAGCAGCTTCTTCTGGCGTAGCTCCGCGATGGTAAAGCCGATGTTCCAGATGCCCGTTCCCATCAGGTTCATGCCGAGAAGCCCGGGAAAGAGCCAATCGATGTAGCGGGAGCCGACGTCTCCGACGACGGCCTCGATTCTCGGCCGCGACTGCGAAGCGCCCCCGAACCCGTCCCGCAAGGCCCGCTCCACTCGCAGCAGGGCCACCTCGGTCGTCGAGCGAGCGGGATCATGACGCAGCACGACGACGTCGCCCGGAATGACGAGCACCGAGATGCTCCCCCGCGCGACAGCGACGGCCGCCGCCTCGCGATCCTCGATCCTCTCGACGCGCAGATGCTCGACGCCCTCGAGAATCTCGATGATCGAGTCCGCGCCGGTGCCCCCCAGCACGCCGACCGTCTCCGAGGTCGGACCGCGGTCCTTGAAGGCCCACCCCAGCACCAGCGCGATCACCAGCGGAAACGCGAAGACCCAGAAGACCGCCTCGGGCTCTCGCAGGAAGAGAAGGACACGCATCCGGGTCAGGTGGTAGATCCCGACGAGGTCAAGCATCGCGCAGATGCCTTCCGGTCCGCTCCACGAAGACGTCCTCGAGTGTCGGCCGATGCGTGTGAAGATCCGAGAGCCCGACCCCCATGACACCGAGCGACTCGATGATCGCCGGCAGCGTCAACTGCGTCTCCTCGACGTGCAGCGTCACCAGCAGCGCGTCCGCCCGTGCACGATGAACACCTTCGAGTGACTCGAGTCGCGAGACCACCGGTGCGAGATCGAGCTCACCGTTCAGGGAGACCAGCGTGAACTCGACCACACTTCCCGCCCCCAGCCGGTCGACAACCTGTCGTGGCGTGCCCTCCTCGATGCTCCTGCCGTGATCGACGATCACGACGTGGTCGCTCAGGAGCTCCGCCTCGTCCATGTAGTGCGTCGTCAAGAGGACCGTGCCGCCGTCCTTCTTGATCTCCTCGACAATCTCCCAGACGCGACGCCGCGCCTGCGGATCGAGCCCGGTGGTCGGCTCGTCGAGAAACAGCAGGAGCGGCTTGCCGACGAGCGCGCATCCCAGCGCGAGCCGCTGCTTCTGACCTCCCGAGAGATGCACGTAGCGGGTGCGTCGCTTCTCCTTCAGGCCGACCAGCTCGATCACCTCGTCGACATCGCGCCCCTCGCGATAGAAGCTCCGGAAGAGTTGCAGCGTCTCGCCCACCTGCAGCTTGTCGTTGAACATCGTCTCCTGCAGCTGCACGCCGATCTGCTCGCGGATCGACTGCTGGTTTCCCCGCCACGGCCGCCCGAGAACACGGACCTCACCCTCGTCCGGGGCCAGGAGCCCCACGAGGATGTTGATCGTGGTCGACTTGCCCGCGCCGTTCGGACCGAGAAGCCCGAGACAGGTGCCGCGAGCGACACGTACGTCAAGCCCGTCCACGGCGACGAGGTCGCGGTAGCGCTTGACGATACCTCGAGCCTCCAGCGCAACGTTGCCGTCAGATTCCATCAGGAGAGACCTCGCCGGGCAGCGGTGGACCCAGACCTTAGCTGTGCTCCCGGAAAAAGGAAAGAAGGACGTGAAGAAGGTCGTCGGGGCCGCGAACGGGGATCCGTTCTCGCATCCGGCCGCCGCCGACACGACACCTCTCGTCTCCACTTCCATCAGCGTGGGGGGCGGCGCGCCCGGGCCCGGCCCCCGGTTAGGGGGGCCCGGCCCCGCCCGCCAGAACC
>CAYMLL010000072.1:4521-14110 GCA_964390645.1 uncultured Planctomycetia bacterium
CGGGCCGCCGCCCAAACCACCCCGCTGGTCTCCTTTCCCATCCGGGGGGGGCCCCCCCATCGGAGCCGCTACCCGGTTTACGGGGCCCCGTCAGCCTCGATCCTCTCGCCCTGATGGCCTCCGACGCGGGCGGCGCTCGGCGGTCGCGCCGTGGGGATCCTCGGGCCACGCGTGCTTCGGGTACCGACCTCTGAGCTCCTTGCGCACCTGGCGATACGTCGTTTTCCAGAAGCTCTCGAGATCCCGCGTCACCTGCACAGGGCGCTGGTTCGGACCGAGGATGTGCAGGACGACCGCGACTCTTCCGCCGGCGATGTGCGGTGTCTCCTTCCAGCCGAACAGCTCCTGCACTCGTGCGGCGAGCACGGGCGGCTTGCCGTCCTCGTAGACCAGCCGGACGCGGCTGCCGCCGGGGACCTCGATACGCTCCGGTGCATGACGCTGCAGAGCTCGAAGACGATCCCGTGGAATCGAGCCCTGCAAGGCCGCCAGGAGGTTCTCGGCGCGCAGCTCGGAAAGACGCGACTTGCCGGCGCATAGATCTGACAGGAGCCGGGCCAGCTCGTCATCCGTCCAGCCCGGAAGCTCCAGCGCCGGCATCTCGCGAGAGAGAAACCGCGCCCGCACGAGCCAATCGGCCGCAGCCCCGTCGGCGGCGAAGAGCTGGCGCGCTCGCTCACCGACCACGCCCCTGAGGATGCGCTCCGCCTCCCTCGCGTCGGGCGGCCGCTCGCGCGGACTCTCCAGCGGCAGGTCATCGAAGCACAGCAAGGCCTCGGCTACGACCTTCTCCGTGCCCTCATCCCATCGCGTGTCGACTCTCTCTACCACACGACCCGGGAAGAGCTCGGCGAGCCAGGATCGCTCGACGCGACTCGCGATCCGTACACGGGCCTCGACGCGCTCGCGTCGGACGTTCTCGTCCAGCACGAGCGCGATGAAGAGCTCGGAATCCCGCACGACGCTGTCCGGCGAGAGCACCACGCCGCGCCCTCCGACCATGCGACCGCGACCGCTCCCGCTGTCTCGACGCCGCACCACACGGTCCGGATACGCCAGAAGAATCGCCCGCAGCAGCGACTCCTCAGCGCGAGCCTCGTCCGGCTCGGGGTCGTTGACGACCCGGACACCGCGCTGGAGTTCTCGCGCCAGTCGCGACACGGACCGCAGCACCGTGAGATCGAGCCCCTCGGCCCTCGCCAGGTCTCGAGAGAAGCCGCTTTCTTCCGCCTTGCTCAGCAGGTCGAGACGGCGGAGCAGATCGGAGCTCCCGCTGCTCACCCGCGCCGGATCTCTCGACGGCCCCCGGTCCAGCCCCCGAAAGCGCAGGATGTCCCGCTCGTCCAGAAGTGCGACGAGGCGCGCCCCGTCCGCGCCGTGTCCAGCGTCGTCGGCGGCGACCAGCAGACGTGCGAGTCTCGGATGCGTCGGGATCCTCATCAGGCGACGTCCGACGTCCGTGAGCGCACCGGTGTCCTCGGCGACCGCTCCGAGACAGCGCAGCAGCGACGAGGCACGCTCGACGGCGAGCTCGGGCGGCGGCTCGAGCCACGCGAAGCTCCGTGCTTCGGTCACTCCCCACGCTCGCAGCTCGAGCAGGGTCGAGGACAGGTCGACACGACGGATCTCGGGCTCCTCGTCGTGCGACAGCGCCCGGTGTTCCGCCTCGCTCCAGAGCCTGATGGCACGCCCCGGCCCGAGCCGCCCCGCACGCCCGGCACGTTGCTCGGCAGAGTGACGGCTGATGCGGGTCGTCTCGAGGCGGTCGATGCCATGGCGCGGATCGTTGCGCAGAATGCGCACCAACCCGCTGTCGACGACGACGTCGACTCCGTCGATCGTCAGCGAGGTCTCGGCGACGTTGGTCGACAGGATGATCTTGCGCCGCTCGCCAGGCCCGATCGCCGCCTGCTGCTCGTCAAGCCCGAGTTGACCGTGCAACGGCGTGATGACAGCTCCGACGCGAGAGGCGAAGCTCACGAGGATCGACGCGACGCGGCGAATCTCGCCGGCGCCGGGAAGGAAGACCAGGACGTGGCCCGCGGAGTCATTCCAGCTCCGCTGCACGGCATCCGCTACCGTCCGTTCGAGAGGCTCGCGCGACGCGGGCGACGCGTACACGATCTCCACGGGGTAGGGGCGACCCTCGGTCTCGATCACGGGACATTCACCGAGATAGGACGCCACCGGCGCGGCGTCGAGGGTCGCGGACATGACGACGACGCGCAGGTCCTCACGACCATCCTCACGAACCTCCCGCAGGAGCGCCAGAGCGAGGTCGGAGTGCAGGCCGCGCTCGTGAAACTCGTCGAGAATGACCGTCGAGACGCCTTCGAGGAAGGGGTCCCGCTCGAGCCAGCGCACGAGGATGCCCTCGGTGACCACCTCGATGCGCGTCGCAGGACCCGCGCGGCTTTCGAAGCGAACCCGGTAGCCGACCTCGCCTCCGAGTGGTTCGCCCCTCTGGGAGGCGATCCGCTGGGCCGCCGCGCGCGCAGCGATGCGACGAGGCTGCAGGAGAACTATCTTGCCGGCGTCGGGGCCCTGCGCGTCGAGCAGAGCAGGCGGCACGCGCGTCGTCTTTCCGGCTCCAGGGGGCGCCACCAGCACCAGCGCGCCGCTCGCGTCCAGCGCGTCGACAATCGGAGTCAGGTACGGATCGATCGGCAGGGCTGACGGCACGGAAAAACCGTTCGACGACTCGAAATCTCCCAGTATGCTCGACGGTCGCTACAGCGCTCGAAGTGTAGCGAAAGCATGACCGAGGGCAACGTTCGTCGAGAAACCGGGTCCGGACGAGTCGACGTGCACATCAGCGAAGGCATCCTGCCGACGGCCGTCTGGGCCGGCGGACACGCGCTCAGCAGCTCCGCTGTCGCGCTCTCTCTGAGGAGCTTCGACGAGCGGGAGATCCCGCGCGTGGGGGTGCTGACGAGCGTGTTCTTCGTCGCTTCGCTGATCCACGTCCCGCTCGTTGCCGGCTCGGTCCACTTCCAGCTCACGGCGCTGCTGGGAATCGTCCTCGGCCGACTCTGCTGGCCGGCCGTGCTGGTGGCGCTCTTCCTGCAGGCCGTTCTCTTCCTGCACGGTGCCCTGACCTCGCTCGGCGTCAACACGCTGATCATGGGCGTCGGCGCGACCGTCAGCTATCTCGTCTTCCGGCGCCTCGGAGGACGTTCGCCGACGAATCGTGACGCCGCCGTCGCCGCCTTCGTCGCCGCGATCGCAGGCTTTCTCGCGTCGAGCACCGTCTACTTCGGAGCCATGTGGCAGGGAGGCGACGAGCTCGGTGAGCTCGCGAAGTACATCCTGGTCGTGAACTCGCCCGTCGCACTCGTCGAGGCGTTGATCACAGCTGCCACGGTGTCGTTCATCGTTCGGGTGCAGCCGGAGCTGCTCGCCAGCGCCGGAAGGACGAGCGCGTGACCCACGGGCTCTCACTTCTGGGGCTGACGGTGCTCGTCCCGCTCGGGTTCGCCGGCCCCGTCCTCGCTCACCGCCTCGACGTCACCGCCCGGATCGAGGACGACCTGCTCGTCGTCGAAGCACTCTACGGCGAGAACTCTCCGGCGCCCGACGCAAGCGTCGTGGTGCGCGCGGCGGAAGCGGGCGACGGCGAGGGCGAGCCTCTGTTTCGAGGCAAGACGGACGCCAGGGGACGCTGCATCCTGCGGCCGGCCCGTCTCACCTCGCTGAGGATCGACATCGACGACCGCCACGGCCACCGACGGCAGATCGTGATACCCGCCGCGAAGCTGTCACCTCTCTTCGACGCCGAGCCTCGAACGAGCATCGGGAGCTCGGGCCCACGCACGACCGTGCTCGTCGACACGCGTGTGGAGCGCCTCCTCGACCGCTGGCCGCGGTGGGTGAAGATCACGCTTGCCATCATCCTCATCGCGGTGATCTCGACCGTCGCGAAGCTTCTGATCGCCCGCAGGAAGAGCCGATGACGCCCGGTCTCGACCACTTCGCACACCTCGACAGCATCATCCATCGCTGGGATCCGCGATGGAAAACCGCCGGACTGTCGCTGCTCCTTCTCGCCACCGCGATCGAGCGCCCCGGAAGCCGCGCAGATGTCAGCCTGTCGAGCGATTACCTGCCCGCGCTGGTCGGTCTCGGGCTATCGATCGCCACGCTCCTCTTGACCCGAATCCCGCTCGCGTTCGTCGCCCGGCGGCTGATCGCTCCCGGCGTGTTCCTCTCGCTCCTCGTCGTGCTGTTGCCGCTCCTGCATCCCGACAAGGACCTCGAGGTCGGCCCCCTGATTCTGTCGAGTCAGGGCCTCGAGCTCGCCGGACTCATCGTCCTGCGAGCTCTCGCGATGCTGATTCTCGTCTTCCCGATCTTCTCGACCGCTCGCTTCGATCTGACGATGAAGGCGCTGCGTCGTCTGCGGCTTCCGTCGGCGCTCGTGCAGATCCTCTTCTTCACGTATCGCTACCTCTTCCTCTCCACGGATCAGATCGCGCGCCTGCGTCGGGCGGCACGAGCGCGCGGATTCGTCCCTCTGAGGAGCCCGAGGACGCTCCGCACGATCGGCAACGGGCTCGGAATAGCGCTCGTTACGAGCGTCGATCGTACTCGTCGCATCCACGACGCGATGCGCTGCCGCGGCTACAGCGGCGAGATCTCGATCGTCGACGATTTCAGGACACGCCGCTCGGACCTCGCGCTCTTCGTCGTCGCGCTCCTGCTCGCCGGGGCTCTCGTATTCTGGAGGCTGACGTGAGCGTTCCCGCCATTCGGGTGCACGACCTGACGTTCAGCTATCCGGACGGTCGAAAGGCGATCGACGACGTCAATCTCGAGCTGGCAGCCAACGAGTCCCTCGGAATCGTCGGGCCGAACGGAGCCGGCAAGACGACCTTGATCCACCTGATTGCGGGACTCCACCGCGCGCAGAGCGGCGGCGTCGAGATCCTCGGCCAGCGCTTCGGTGATCGTGAGAACACGGCTCTGCGCCGGCACGTCGGAGTCGTCTTTCAGGAGACCGAGGACCAGTGCTTCAACCCCACCGTCTTCGACGACGTCGCCTTCGGACCGCTCAACTTCGGCCTCCAAGGCAAGTCGATCGAGGAGCGCGTGGCCGATGCGCTTCGACAGGTGGGCCTCGCCGGGTTCGAGGACCGCGTGCCCCATCACCTGTCCAGCGGAGAGCGCCGCAGGGTCGCGCTCGCGGGCGTTCTGTCCTGCGAACCGAGCGTGCTCCTGCTGGACGAGCCCACCAGCGGACTCGATCCGCGTGGGCGTCGCGAGCTGCTCGAGCTGCTCGGCGGCATGGACCAGGCGCTGCTCGTCGCGTCGCACGACCTGGAGTTCGTCCTGCGGACCTGTCGCCGCTCGATTCTCATCGACGGTGGGCGGGTCATCGCGGACGACCCCACCGCAAAGCTGCTCGCCGACGCCCGGGCTCTGGAGCAACACGGGCTCGAGCCGCCGCTCGGGTTGCGGGGCCTCGACCGGGAGGGACTCGAGAGAATGTCCGGGACCGTTTCTGCCCGCCCCCCTGAAGAAGGCTCCTGAGAATCTCTCGAGCCTCGCGGATTCAGAACCCGAAGTACACCGAGACCGCGCCCGGCGCGATTCCCCAGGCGAGTCGGTTCTGGCGCACCGTGCCCCGCGCTCCGGCGAGGAAGCTCTCGCGTGTCCGACGGTTGAAGCGATCGGCCGCGTTGACTCCTCCGTAGACGTTGCCGGTATAGAACCCCAGGGCGACCGTGCCCACGACACCGGCCGTGATCTCCTCCTCGCTCAGTGCCGCCGCAACTGTAGACCCGATGAGCAGACCGTTGATGACGAACGCGATCAGGCCGTCGCCGATCCTCCCGGCGTACACCTGGCCGGCGCCGGGAAGCGCTGCGGAGAAGAGGCCGGCCGCGATCGTCGACCGGCTCGGAAGCTCCGCGAGGCGATCGCAACGCTCGAGTAACACCCGCGCCGCAGGCGACGGAAGGCCCTGGAATCGCGCTCGAGCTCGCGCGACATCGCCGCTCTCGAGCGCCAGAAACCCCGACAGCAGACGAGCGGACGTGCCGTCGCTCTCGATGGCGTCGGCCGCCTCCCGGGGCCGACCCGCGTCCCGCAGAACCAGGGCGCGAAGCAGTGCTCGATCCTCTCCGGGCACCAGGTACTCGAGCGCACCCAGCGCCTCGGCATGTCGCTCGAGCCTCGAGAGACAGACGACGATACGCCCCCGGACGTGTTCGACCTCGGCACCGGCCGGGTGCAGGAACACGTAGCGCCGGTACTCGATCCGCGCGCGATCGACTTCGCCGTCGTCGAAGAGCCTGTCCGCGAAACGGACCAGCGCGGCGGCGTCTGCGGCGAGCTCTCGCGCCGCGTCCGGCTCGGCCGGCGGATCGACGGGCACGAGCGGCGAGTCTCCTGCAAAGGACGCGAAGAGCGCGTTGTCCGCCGGCGGATCCAGCGGTCGACCGTCATGCGTGAGACGGTAGCGACCGCGGGAATAGGGGTGGTCCCGCAGCAATCGATCGACGGCCATCAGAAAACCGGGGCCGAGACCGTAGGCCTCGATCGCCGCGCTCCCGTAGACCGAGCAGCCCGGCTCGAAGTCGCAGTGATAGCCCCACTGTGGCGCGAGGAACGAGCGGTAGGCCTCGACCGCGGCGACGCCGGCTCGTGTCGTCGTCGAGTCGCCCCGCCCGCTGACCGAGCGGCAACCGAGGAGGAGCGAGGCGACAGCGACGCCCCCGACGATCACGCCGAGTCGCGTCACGAGTCGCGTCGCTCCTCGTCGCCCGTCTGCGCAGAGCTCGATGCGTCCTCGTGCGCCCGCCGCGGCGACAGGGCCGGCCGGATCTCGAGGTAGCCATCCTTCGAGACCCTGACCGTGGACTTCCAGGGCTCCAGACCCGGCCCGGCGATCTCGACCTCGTAGGTGCCAGGAATGAGCCGGACCGGACGGTCGAACACGGTCTCGTGAACCACGCCGTCGACGAGGATGCGGAGCTCCCCCGGACTCGTCGGAACTCCATGTGGTCGCCGAACGATGAGCCCCTCTCCCTCCGGCCGCAGGTGGACGCTCAGATCCTGGTACATCTCCTGCTGAACGTTGACACGCCGTGTGAAGGGGTGGTAGCCCTCCGCCCGGACGTCGACCTCGCGCTCCCCCACGGCAAGGGAGTAGAGGTTCGAGACGATCGCTTTCCCCGGCACGCCATCCACGAGGACCTCCGCGTCCCGCGGCGTCACGTCGATCCGCACGCCCTGACCCGCCGGATGTTGGTGCACCTCGATCCGGGACGGGACAAAGCTCGACTCGACCTTCAACGGCTCCAGAAACGAGAGGAGCGGGAGCCCCAGACAGCAGGGAGAGCAGATGATCGTGCCGGCCGCCTCGGACGGCGTGATCGGGTCGACCTCCGTCGTGTAGAGGACGGTGCGCGAGACCGGATTGAACCCCGGCTTCTCGACACGCACGACGAGCTCCTTCTGGAGGGTCGACACCTCGAGACGCGCCGGCGTTCTGAGTCCGGAATCCTCACCGTCGACTAGCACACGCGCACCGGGAGGATGCGACTCGACGCGGATGGTGCCGGAGGCGTTGCAGCCCCAGCCGCAGACCGCCGAGACCGACAGTGCTGCAGTGACCAGCCCGACCGTAAGCAGGGGTCGGTGCCCTCTTCCGGGAGTTCCCGGGTGGTGCTTGAACGGAATCATCACGGCTCCGGCTCGTGTCATGTGTGGTGACTTTCGTGCTCGCAGACTTGGACTCGGTGAGCGAGATCCTATTCAATACAGGCGAAGCGGTAAACAAGTCTCAGGTTCCTCGAGCGGTGTCGATCAGCTCACGGAGAGCACCCGACCATGTCCACCTGGAAAGTCGCCGCAGTCGGCACGATTCTCACCGTGCCGCTCGGTTCGTTCACCACCCGGGATCTGGAGGCATCCGACTGGCCGATGTGGCGGCGCGACCCGGGACGCACCGCTGTCTCCCCCGATAGACTGCCCCGGCCGCTGCGCCTGCAGTGGACGAAGCGGCTGCGGGCACTGAAGCCCGCCTTCCGCAGCGAGCGCCTCGGCTTCGACCGAGGGCACGAGCCGATCGTGGTCGCGGACACTCTCTACGTCGCCTCCTCGACGAACGACGCCCTGACCGCGATCGATGTCGAGAGCGGCCACGAGCGCTGGCGCTTTCATGCCGACGGACCGATCCGCTTCGCACCCGTGGCGGGCGAAGGCCGCGTCTGGTTCGGCTCCGACGGCGGCTCCCTGTGGTGCCTCGACGCCGGCAGCGGCGGCGCGCTGTGGCGCTTTCGCGCCGCCCCCTCGACCCGCAAGGTCCTCGGCAACAGCCGGCTGATCTCGACGTGGCCGGTGCGCGGCGGCCCCCTCCTCCATGACGGCAGGATTCTCTTCGCGGCCGGGGTCTGGCCCTTCGAGGGCGCCTTCGTCTACTGCCTCGATGCCACGACCGGGGCGCAGATCTGGGTGAACGACCGCGCCGGGTTCATCTACGGGCAGCAGCCTCACAACGCGCAGGGCTTCGGCGGCCTGACGCCGCAGGGCTACCTGCTCGTGGACGAGGATCACCTCGTCGTCCCCTGTGGAGCCGCGTATCCGGCGCGCTTCGATCTGGCGACCGGCAAGCTGGTCGACTTCGCGCTGCCGCGCCGGTCGCGTCTGCCGGGCGGCTGGTTCGCCGCCGTCGACCGTAAGGCCGGTCGCGACCTGCGCCGCGGCCGGGTGAAACATGACACCTCCGTCAACCGCGAGACCCACGAGGACAACCCGCGCACCGGCATCGGGTCTGCCGGCATCCGCTCGACGATCGAGCTGGCAGGCAAGAAGCTGTCCTTCCAGGAGAGCCTCCCCGGAGTCGACGGCACCGTCCACTCGATGCTCGTGGCCGCCGGTCGCCTCTTCGTGGTCACCCGCAGAGGCGACCTCCACTGCTTCGGCGAAGAACCACGCACGCCGCTCATCCACCCCGTCGCCGTCGACAGAGCCCGGAGGACGGACGACGAGCCCGCCAGGCTCGTGGGCCGGATGCTGGCCGGCTCGACGGCGCGGGACGGCTACGCGGTGGTCCTCGGGCTCGAGACCGGACGCATCGTCGAGGAGCTCGCGCTGCGCTCACGACTCGATGTCGTCGCTTTCGACGACGACCGCGATCTCGTCGAGAGGCTGCGCCGTCGCTTCGACCGAGCCGGGCTCCACGGCAAGCGTGTGAGTCTCTTCGTCGAAAGCGAGAAGAACCACGGCCTGCCGCCGTACTTCGCGACCCTCGTGACGTCGGAGTCCGCGTCGCGACTGCGCTCAGCCGTTGACCTCGCGGAGATCCGTCGCCTGCTGCGCCCCTTCGGCGGAGTCGCCGTCCTTCGTCTCGACGAGACCGCCGGAACAGTCCTGGACGGAGTCGACTCCGATGAGATCCGCCGCGACGGAGAGCTGACGTTCCTCTTTCGCCGCGGAGCGCTGCCCGGCACGACGAACTACGCCGGCGGCTGGGCGAAGAGCGCGGACGAACTGGTCCGCTCACCATTCGGTGTCGTCTGGTTCGACGACACGCTCGGACACTTCAAACGCTCACCGCAGCCGAGGTTCGTCGACGGCATCATGA
>CAYMLL010000072.1:14120-26517 GCA_964390645.1 uncultured Planctomycetia bacterium
CCAAAGGAGTGGCGGCAGGGTAAACGTCAACGCTCGCTGATTGTCGGCTACAAGCTGCTGCCCGCGATCTACTCCGACATGTACACCGGACGGGTCCTCACCGAGTCGGAGAGCGCGACCCTCGGACCGGCACTCGGTCATCTGAGCGAGGATGGCGATCAGCCCTCACAGTACCGGCCACCGACCCAGAAGAACGCGTGGAAGCCGGAGCCCCCACGACCGGGACGACGCATCCACCCGTTGACGCTTCGCGAGGAGACGCGCTCCTTTCCCAAGAGCTACGGCTGCGACGGCGGCGTGGACTACGGCAACGTGTTCACGATGCGCTCGGCCACGGCCGCGGTGTACGACAAGCGCAACGAGAGCGGCACCTTCCACATCAGCGGGCCGCGTTCAGGATGCACGAACAGCGTCATCCCCGCAGGCGGCCTCCTCAACGTGCCCTACTTCTACGAGGGCTGCACCTGCAGCTACCCGCTTCCGTGCGGTCTCGCGCTCGTCCACATGCCGCCGACCCACGAGCAGTGGACGTCCTGGGGCGGGGAGAGAGGCGTCGAGAACGCTCTGGAGGGCATCCGTCGCGTCGGCATCAACCTCGGCGCGCCGGGAGATCGCATGGCTCCCGGGGGCACGCTGTGGCTCGACTCACCGAGCGTCGGCGGGCCGTCTCCCAGAGTCGAGGTCGAGGTGGAGCCGGCGAACCCGTCGTGGTTCTACCGGCACTCGATGTGGACGCGCGGCGGCCGCGGCTGGCCCTGGGTCTCCGCGTCGGGCGCCGAGGGGCTCCGGCGCCTGGAGATCCGCGGGCTCCAGCCCGGCGACTACGCGGTACGCCTCTATTTCTCGGAGCCCCGAACGACGAGGAGCACCCGCCGGTCCTTCGATGTGGAGATCCAGGGAGAGCCCGTCGTCCGTGCCCTGGACGTCCTTCGTGCGGCGGGTGGTGTGCGCCGCTCGCTCGTCGAGGAGTATCGGGCGAGTATCCCGGGAGGAACATTCGAGGTGCGGCTGGTCCCGAGGACCGGCGAGCCGGTGCTCTGCGGAGTCGAGCTCATCGCCGCCAACCTCGACGAAGGTGAGGTTCCGGAGCTGACGGAGCGGGACCTCACGCAGCTCGAGCTCTTCGACGCTCCGGGCGGCGGGTAGCCGTGAAACAGACCTAGCGACCGAGCCGGCGGATCCTCACCTGTCGGAACTCCACGATCGCCGTCGCGTGGTGAAGCTGCAGGAGGATCGCCCCGACCCGGTAGCGATTCTCCGGGTCGCGGCAGTCTGCGGCGGGATCACCGTTGACCCAGGTGCGAAGGTGATCGCCTTGGGCGCGGATGCGCACCGTGAACCACTCGCCGTCCTTCACGCCGGGATCCTCTGCTCGCGCACCCGGAACCCCGAGGCTGTAGATGCTACCCGTCGGGTTGTTCCGGTCACCGTTGTCACACTGAGCCTCGTAGCCTGGAGGAAACTCGGTCTCCTGATCGACGTGGGGTCCGCAGCGGAAGTAGATGCCGCTGTTGCCACGCCCGGTCTTCGGATCGCCGATGCGGACCTCCGCGAAGAGCTCGAAGTCGTCGAAGGTCTCGGTCGTCGAGAGGTATCCCTTGCCGCCGGTCCCCCGCAGCACACCGTCCTTCACCCCCCAGCGCGGCTTTCCCGTCCACTCGTGCACGAGCCACCCATCGAGGGTCTTGCCGTCGAAGAGCTCGATCCAGCCGCCGTCGCGAGCGTTCGATGCCTCCGGGTGCTCGAAGGCAGCCAGGGGTAGATCGAGCGGCTCGTAGGTCAGCGTCAGATCCGGGGTCTCGATGCGCCGCCCCTTCTCGAAGAGTGAGCGCATCGACGCGTCCAGCACTCCGGTCGTGAGCACCGTTCGCTCGACGGGATAGACCGGCTCGCCGCGAATCACGAGCTCACTGATCGCGTTCGCCAGGTAGGAGAAGTGCCCCCAGGTCGGCTCCTGGAGCCAGAACCGGGTCGACAACGGGGTCGCGAAGCCCTTGAAACGAGCGGCGAAGAGAAAGTCGTCCGCGTCCGGTAACATGACGACGGAGGCGCGCAGGCCGTCGCGGTACTCGACGAGAAAGACGACGGGCTCGCGCGGAAGTTCCCGGTACCTCTTGTCGAGCGGAGGGTCATGGCGGGTCAGAGCCGACTCGAGCAACTCCTTCGAGAAGCGCCCCGCCTCCATCGCCTCCCATACCGCGTCGCCGCGAAGCGCTTGCACCGCACGCACGCCGGTCTCACCACCGCGACGCCGCTCGACCATGCACTGAAGCGTCTCGAGCGCGTGAAAACCGTAGGCCTCGATGCCGCCGTAGCCGACCGCCAGCGCCTCCTCGACAGGAAGCCCCTTCTGGACATCGAGCCACGGACGCCGCCATGCGAGCGGCAGTGACGAACCCGCCATGAACGGGATCCGCAGCCTCCTTGCGGTCTCGTACATGTGCTTCGCGTCCTTCCAATCGGCCGCAAGATGCTTGTCGTTGAAAATCGGGACGACCTTGCCAGCCTCCTTGAAAGCCGCGACGGTCTCATCGAAGAAGCGCCGACGCGGGTAGAGACGCTGCCCGCGCTCGTTGAGCGGATAGCTGCCGTGCTCGCCGATCAGGACCACGCCGTCGACCGCGAGCTTACCGTTCTCGTCGAGAATCGCCTCACGAATCGACCCTGCGATCGGAATGCCGTACTGGCGCCCGAGCGGTCCACTGAGATCGCCCCGCGCAGTCTGGTCGACGTACATCGACCGCACGCGCACCCCGGACCGCTGCGGGTAGACATCGAGCGACCACCCCTGAATGAGGCGCCCGAGGATCACGTCGGCGTGCGACCCCGGACGATACTCGGTGACGATCGCCGCGATCGGGGCGGACAGGAAGGACACGCGTCCGACGCTCGCGGCCGGCTCCGCAGTGCAGATCCCGACCGAGCCTCCGGCGCAGTTCAGCCAGACCATCGCCGCAAGGAGCGCGCTGCTCGGAACACCCCGTCGACGGCCGGGTACACCGTTAGTGGATTCGTTCATGTCCGGTCTGTCCCTCGTATGGCGCCCCCACCCGGTGGCGCGTGTTCGCCATCATCATGCGCAATCGACCCGCCGAAACGAGGCCTCCCGTCAACGACGGGCGAGGAACACGACGTCGTCCTGCTTCTCGTCGATGAGCTCGTTCTCCCACGTCACCGACTCGGCGCAAGCCTCCGAGAAGACGCTACGCAGCGCGCGGAGAAACGCCTCGCTCCCGGCGCTCGACCAGACCGCCAGCACGCCTCGATCGGCGAGATGACGCCGCGCCACTGCGAGTCCGTCGGCGCCGTAGAACATGCCGTTGCGCGGGTCGAGAAGCTCGTCCGGCGAATGATCCACGTCGAGGAGAACCACGTCGTAGGATTCCGCCGGCTCACTGGTGAGACGCCGGAACACATCGTCCTGGATCACGCGAACGCGATCGTCGCCGCTCAGCGTGTCCGCGAGTGGATGGAGCCCCCGGTCGAGCCAGGAGATCACCTGTGGAAGCAGCTCCACGACGTCCACGCGGGCCACCGTCGGCGACGCAACGGCCTCGTGCGCCGTGTAGCCCAGACCGAGTCCCCCGACGAGAACCGACAGCTCTCGACCACCATGAAACGCCAGGGCACGACGCGAAAGCTCACGCTCGGACAGCGTGTTGTGGCTCGACATCAGGAACTCGTGGTTCACCGTCACCTCGGTGACGAAGGTGCCCGGCTGCGAAAGGAGCTCTCGTCGTCGAAGGCAAAGAGCCCCGATCGAGGACTCGGTGTAGTCGAGAATCTCGATGTTCATCCCGGTTCTGGTCGCCTCCGGCCGGACGATCGCGGCTGCCGAGCTCTGACCACCTCCTCGAACCGACCGCCCGGCCCGGGCAAGACGGCGAGATTCGAGCCGGCAGTCCGTCCAGGAGGCGCCTGATGCACGAACCCGAGAGTCATCGGGCGGGGACCGAGCCGCCAGACCGCAGGCGATGCGCTGCATCGTCGAGCTCCGGCGATACGTGATCCCAGTGACGAAGAGCCGCGGCGAAATGGGCGCTGCTTGGACGCCGAGTGAATTCTCTCAACCAGGTTCCGGCCCCCGGATAGCCCGTTGAAAGGACAATTCCGGCCGAATGCCGGCAATTCTACCCGATTCCTGCGGCGCTGAAACTCAACGAGGAGCCACCTCGCTTGCGTTTCAGCTTCTTGATCTCGAACAGAATCCCTCGACCTCCGCTCGAGAACATCTTCTCAACGGACTGTTAACGGCCGAGGCGATCGATCAGCTCGACCAACTCCCGTGGCGGCTCCGGCACCCGCCAGCGTCCCGGAAAGATGCGAATCCGCAGTGGCGCCATGATCTGATCTCGCCAGCGAAACATCGAGATCTGGTTGTATCGCTCATTGACGCCCAGACCTTCGTCTCCAGCTCCCCCCTTGACGGAACGCACGCCCAGCATGCCCGACACGGTGAGCACGATCGGATCCTTGTGGTCTGCCGACACATGACGCGAGGAGAACGAGAAGGTGTGACGGTCGGCCAGCGCGAGCTTCTTCTTGCCGACCTTCCTGGGAGCGTTGGGAACATACTGATACACCTCCCAGATCTTGCTGCGAGGCTTGCGCTTCTCCTCGACGATGTGCATCGCCGCCTTCCTCCCCTTGGTCTTCACGTCGAAGTGCCTGGTCGGCTTGGAGATGTAGAAGGGTCGTGACTTGCCACTCGAGCCCGAGACCGTGACGATGAAGAGCGCCTTGTCCTTGTGGTACTTGTACTTCTTGTAGGCAGCGACGAGCTTCTTCCCGAGCGTCTTGTCATCGTAGCCGGCCCTGTCCAGCTCCTCGCACTCGCGCGACATGAAGTAGTGAAGCGCGTTCGGAACCGACCTGACACGAACCCTCAGCTCCCCGGAGACCTCGTCCTGCGGGTCGACCGTCTCGAGAAGCTGGTGATAGTCCCCCGGCGGCAGGACCCAGATCTCGTCCCTGCTGCCCGCCTTCTTCGTCTTCTTCGAGTCCCGGTCCTTCGCTGCCGCACCGCTGGACGCGAAAAGCGCGATCGTCGCGATCACGAACACCCACCCACACGCGACTGTCGAAGCCCGGTTCTCCAGATCGAGGGTCATGACGGGTTCTCCTTGGCTGCAAGCTCACCGAACAAGAGCATATCGCGACATGGTTCATGCTACCGGCACGTTCCGGGAAGCACAAGCCTCCCACGTTGCCCCTGCAGTCGACTTCCGAGTTCGCCGATAAGACGGTTGAGAGGGTGTTCCCGAATTCTGACAGGGGTATCGAGATGCAGGAATCCGCCTACGACTGCAACTGCGACGTCGTCATCGAAATGCAGGAGATGGGTGTCGGAGTCGAGGAGGTCCTCCAGTACATTCGCGGCGTGCTCAGCAAGCAGGAAATCCGCCACATCCGAAAAGAGCTCGAGCGAGTCTCGTCGTCATCGAAGCCGGCCATCGAGCAGTTCTACGGCTGATCGGTCACGAGATCAGTCCCGACGCGAGCCGATGACCACTTCGCCGGTGCTCGGATCGACCGCGAGGTTGTGGCGTCCGTCGAGCAGGCCGACGAGGTCCGCACCGATCATGTCGTGCCGCCATCCCGACAGAACGCGAAGCGAGCTGTCGTCGAGCGCGCCGGCTCGCTTCTGCCGCACGAGCTCGCGAAGCTCGGAGCGGGTCGCGAAGTAGCCAGGGCTCACATGTAGCTCCCCGGATCGCGCCTTCAAGAAGGTCTCCAGCAGGTCGACCAGAATCGCCACGGACGAGTCCTTCGCGGGTCTGTCGAGCACCGGAGGCCACTCGGTCTGCGGAAGGTCGAGAGCCCGACGCACGTGCTCGATGATCTCCTTGCCGCAGCGTCGTGCCAGCTCGGGGTGAACCCCTCGAAACGAGCGCAGGTCATCCTCCCTGGTCGGCTTGGCCCTGACGAGTTCGACGAGAAAGTCGTCGCTGATGATGTGGCTGCGTGGTCGGTCGCGATTCGACGCCTCCCGGTCACGCCAGGCTGCGAGCGCCTGCAGCATCGCCAGCTCCCTGCGGCCGAGCTTCGCGGCCCCCTTGACCCGCCGGTAGAGCAGCGACGGATCAGGCCGGTAAAACGTCGGATCCTCGTAGACTCTCAGCTCCTCCTCGACCCAGGACATCCGACCGCGCGCCTCGAGATCCTTGACGAGCAGCTCTCGCATCCGATGCAGGTGCACAACATCGTCGAGCGCGTAACGAATTTCCTGATTCCGGAGGGGACGTCGCTCCCAGTTGGTGAGGGTCTTGCTCTTCGACAGCCGCACGTCCACCAGCTTGAGCACGAGCCGCGAGTATCCGCACGCATCTCCATGACCGAGCAGCGCGGCAGCAATCTGCGTGTCGAAGACGTTGCGTGGAACGCTCTGGCCGTCCCCGAAGAAGATCTCCATGTCCTGCTGCCCGGCGTGGACGATCTTGCAGACGTCCGGATCGGCGAGCAGACGGCTGAGCCCCGAGAAGTCGTCGATCGAGAGAGCGTCGACAGCGACCGCTTCTTCCGCGAGCCCGATCTGCAGGACACAGAGGAGCGGGCGATAGCGACGCTCGCGGATGAACTCGGTATCAAAAGCGACCAGACGCTCCTGTCGACATCGGAAAATCAATTCGTCGAAGAGCGTCTGATCCGCGATGAGGTTCATTCGCGCGTGTCCCGCGACAGGAGGCCCGGTGGAAGGAGCGCCGTAAAGTAACAGAAAGCCGTCGGGTGGAAAAGGGCCACGTCGTCGGTACAATCTGGCGCTCAGGAGACAGCATGAAGCTCGTACTGACGAACGACGACGGCATCGACGCTCCCGGCATCGATGCGCTGCGACGGGCGTGCGAAGGACTCGGCGAGACGGTGACGGTGGCGCCGAACGATCCGCTCTCGGGTGTCAGTCATCGCGTGACAACACACTTCCCGATCCCGGTGCGGGTGGAAGACGACGGCCGTCACCGCGTCTGCGGAACTCCAGCGGACTGCACGCGCCTCGCACTCGCCGAGATCGTCCCCGACGCGGACTGGGTCCTGGCGGGTATCAATCAGGGCGCCAACCTCGGCACCGACGCCTACCTGTCCGGCACCATCGCGGCGGTTCGTGAAGCGGCCCTTCTCGGCAAGCCTGCGATCGCCGTCTCGCAGTACATCGGCCTGGGCCGCAAGCCGGACTGGACCCTCGCCACGCGGCGTGCGGCGCGGGTCATCCGCGAGATCATCGCCTCACCGGTGGATCGCGCGCACTACTGGAGCATCAACCTGCCCGACACGGGAGCGAGCGACGCCGACCCGGAAGTCGTCCGCTGCGATCTCGACTCCTCGCCCATGGCGGTGCGCTTCGAAAGCACCGAGGAGGGCTACGTCTGGGCGGGCGACTACCACGGACGCCCCCGGATTCCGGGCCGAGATGTGGACGTCTGCTTCGGCGGCCGCATCGCGGTGACACGAATTCCGCTGGACCTGGCAGCGGGTTAGCGCGGCGGGCTGAATCGGCGGGTCAGCCTCGAATCTCGCCATTTTCCGGGACATGGCGGGGGCGGCCGGCGCGTGGACCATCGCACCGGCCCCGGGCGTCTCGACACGTCCGGTCTTCGCCGGCGGTGGCGAGAGTGCTGCCGACCCTTCGAGGACAGCACAGTTCCCGGAGTCCGGTGCCCGCCCCCGCCTCCGTCCGCGAACCCCCAATCGGAACGCGAACGGAAACGGGACAGGTCCCCGATCAGCTGCTCTTCTTCGGCGGCCTCGGCGACTTCGGTGGCGCTCCCACACCACCTCCGTCATCCGGCTCCGGCGCCCTGGCGATCACCGGACTCGCCGCCGCATCGACGGCCCGAGCAGCCCCGTCAGCACCCTGCTGCTCCGCCAGCTTGCCGAAGAACTTCGGCATCTCGACGCCGCCGAGGTTCTTCATGATGTCGAGCAGCGGCGGCAGCGAGTTGCCGAGGCTGCGCAGGAACGAGGACGTCGAGCTCTGCCCCTTGTCTCCCCCGCCGCCGTCCCAGACGGTGATCTTGTCGAACTTGATGTTCGACAGCGCCTTCGCCGAGGTGTCGGCAAGGTGATCAAAGTGCTCCAGCATCAGCATCTGGAAAGCCGCCTGCACGTCGCCACAGCCGGCAACGATCTCCTTCAGACCTTCTGCCTTGCGCGACAGGACCTCGTACTGTCCGCGCGCCTCGGCCTCGAGCTTCGCGTACATCGCGTGTGCCTCGCCGTCAGCCACGATGCGCGTCTGGTTCGCGACACCCTCGGCCTCGATACGCCGCTTCTCGGCCTCGGCCTCGGCGTCGACGATTGTCTGCGCCTTCTGCGCGCGCGCCGGCGCCTCGAGCTGAGCGCGCTGTTGAGCTTCGATCTTCGCGCCCTGCGCCTCCATGGCCTTCGCCTGGGCCAGGAACTGGCGCGCCTCGACTTCCGCGGCCGCCTCGCGTTTCTTCGCCTCTCCCACGAGGTAGGCCTCGGCCTCCTTCACCTGCAGCCCGGCGTTCGAGCCGGCGACCTCCGCCTTCGATTCGTTCTCGCCGACGACCGCCTTGGCGTTTGCGTCGGCGATATTGATACGCATCTGTCGCTCGGCGTTCTTGACCTGCGACTCCTTCTGGAACCCCGCCGACTCCTCACCGATATCCTGCTCCTTCTGCAGGTCGGCGATCTTTATCGCACGATCGCGCTCGGCCTCGCGCGTGCCGATATCACGGGTCTTGTTGGCCACCGCGACCTGAACCATCTGCTCACGTTCTGCCTCGGCGACCCCGATGGCGCCCCGCTTCTCCTGCTCGGCGACGTCGATCGCGGCCTGCTGCACGGCCTCCGATGCGGCCTTACGCCCGATAGCCTCGATGTAGCCGGACTCGTCCGTGATATCGGTGATGTTGACGTTGATCAGCACGAGGCCGATTTTCTTGAGCTCCGGCTCGAGCGACGACTGGATGCTCTCGAGGAACTTGTCCCGATCCCGGTTGATGTCCTCGATGGGCATCGACGCGATAACCTGACGTAGCTGTCCGAAGATGATGTCCCCCGCCTGCTGCTGGATCTCCTTGACCGAGAGGCCCAGCAAACGAATCGCCGCATTGTTCATGATCTCGGACGTCGTGCCGATGGCGACCGTGAACACACTGGGCACGTTGACGCGGATATTCTCCGACGACAGCGCCCCGGTGAGCGGAATCTCGATCTGCATCGGGTCAAGCGAGAGATACGCATAGTTCTGGATCAGCGGCCAGACGAACGAGCCTCCTCCGTGAAGGGACTTCGATGCGCGGCCGGACGCGACCTTTCCATAGACGACGAGAATACGGTTGGAGGGACATCGCTTGTACTGCTTGGCGAGCGCCATCAGAGCGATGAAAAAGACGACGACGATGGCCACGACGATGGCGATCGTCGTGCCGCCGAACTCGGCGAGAAATATCGGAAATGCGTGCATCGGCTATCCTCCTTCCGTCCCCTGACTATACGCTCTCGGCTCGGACGACCTGAACGGTCTCCTTCCCGATGAACGCGATGATCTTCACCTCGGTTCCGGTGGGAATCTCCTCTTCCGTCGTGCTCGCCGAGAGCTCGACCGTTCGACCTTGAACCGCAACGGTCACCTTGCCGTGTCCCGCGCCTTCGCCCGGAACGCGAAGATAGACACGTCCGACCGTGCCCACGGCCTTGCGAACGTCCACGTTGCCGTGCGACTGCAGGCGATACAACATCGACCACAGATACGCGACGATGAAGACGGCGATGAGTCCACACCCGATCGCCATCGCGAGCCCCGGAACAAACGTCAGCTCGACGTCATCTCCAAGCATGCCGCCGAGGCCGAAGAACGTGAAGAACGCCGTCAGTGTCTTCGTGGAGATCACCTGGAACGCGTGTGCGGTCTCGGCGCCGCTCGCACCCTCGCCCGAATCGACGTCGAAGTCGCCGGCATCGCCGATGTCCCCCGGATCACCGACATCGAAATCGGCCTCGCCCCCTCCTCCGAAACCGATGATCAGGAGCAAGAGCTGCAAGCCCAGGAAAGTCCCCCCTGCCACCGCGCAGATCGTGTAGAGCGTCTCCATCGAAGAACTCCAGTCACTCGGATTCTGGCGAACCACGTCGCGACGCCCGGGTCACGGGGCGCCGCAGCACCCACGCGGGGCTGCAAAACCACCTCGGCGCCGAACGCGCTATCTCGACCGGTGCAACTGCCCGGCCCGTCCTCTTCGAAGTCGTCGGCTAGCTGAGATCATTCCACGCTTTGTGAAGAGAGTCGAAGACCTCCTCGATCTGCGTCTCCTCGAGACAGGAAAACGCCACCCGCACATCGGTGGAGCCGCTGGAGATGACCCCCCCCTGATACTTCTCGAGCAGATGGACCCGGAGAGCCTCCGCGTCGACCCCACCCTTGAGCTTCACACACATGAAGTAGCCCGAGTTGAAGGGGTAGACATCCCAGGCCTCGGCATACTGAGGACGACGCGCGATCTCGTTCGTACGCTTCGCGCGCGCGCAAAGAATCTCTCGCTTCTCCTTGCGCTCAACGGCCGTGCTCTCCGCCTCGAGCAGCCGTGCCACCGCGGACTGTGTCGGATTGGGCGAGTTCGAGATGCCACCGCGAATCGAGCCCATCACCTTCTTCTCGAGCGCGGCATGCACCGCGCCGAGGTCGCCTCCTCCCCCGGCGCCAAAGGACAGGAAGCCGACGCGAAACCCCCAGGAGAAGACCTCCTTCGTGGCACCGTCGAGCTTCATGGCCAGCACGTTCTCGTGACTGCCGGCCAGATACCCGAAGATGGACTCCTGCAGGCAATCGTCGTCGTAAAAGAGACCGAAGTAGGCATCGTCACAGACGATGACCTGCTTCAGACCCTTCTCGGCGGCCGCGACGACGGCCTCGCAGATCCTCTCCGCGTGCTCCGCCGTCGGGGTATAGCCGGTCGGATTGTTCGGGAAGTTGAGAATGATGACCGCCTTCTCACGCTTACCGGCAACCTCCTCGAGCTTCGCCGCAAAGCCGGCGGAGTTGAACTCGTCGCCGTCGAAGAGCGGGAAGGTCTCGACCTCGGCACCGAGTCGCACCTTGAAGGTCAGGTTGTAGTTGCCCCAGTAATGCGCGGGCAGAACGATGAGGTCACCAGGATCGACGAAGAGCTCGCCGGCGACAGCGAGCCCGTGAGTCAAGGCGCTCGTGACGATCGGCGAGCCGAGGCTCTTTCCCCGCATCGAGGGATTCTCCTCGAGCTGCTTCTCACGCCACAGCCGGCGAAGATCGGGCCGCCCCGCGGTCGGCGCGTACGGAAAGACCTCCTGGGGCTCCATGTTGAAGAGCGCACGCACGCTCTTCAGGTGCATCGGAATGCCGTCTTCGGTGGCGATGCCGATCGTCGCGTTGAAACGACTCCCTTTCTTCTTCGCCTCCTGGCTTTGACTGATGATGCCCCGGGGAAAATACAGCCGCTTTCCCAGGTCCGACAACACGTCGAGAACCGATGGGGCCTCGACTTGCAACGTGTCGTTGAGCTCTCGAGCGAGTGGAGGAACTGTCATTCCGGACGAGCCCTGTCTAGCCGGGAACACCGGCAATTGTCGAAGAACAGCTGGAAAAAGGAACGGTCGGACGGACAGGCGGCGCATTGTACGGGATCCGCCACAGAGCGGCAATCGAGCTGCGGCGAGAATTGACCCTCGGCGTCCACCGGCGGATACTGATACTCCATGCCCTTCCGAGGTCTATTTCGCCAGCGCCGATACCGTCCGCTGCGACGGGTCCGCGAGGGTAGCAAGAGCCGGGGCTTCCTGGCTCCCGACCGCATCGAGACCAACCGAGAGAAGAGGCCCGACCTCGAACCGGCGAACGTCCTCGGCGGTCGGTCGTCGACCGATGTGCCGCCCCGCGCGGTCCTCAACCAACCCGAGCCGGTGCAGACGCCAGACTCTCCGGGCTCATCACTGCGACAGGGACCGTGCCCTTCGTCTGTTCACGAACCCCGACTTCGACGAGCCTGGGGCGTGGCCCGAGGAGGCGTACCGGCACCGCGTTCACCACGGAGCACTGCGACGACCCCGAGAAGCGCCGCCTGGACGGGCAACACGACGAGGAGCATCCAGCGCCGACGCAAACGTCCCGAGCTGAATCCAAGGCAGCGTCGATAACGATTCCGACGAGAACAGAGACGAGATGTCGAAGCGCAAGATCGCCCTTGTTTCCGTCAGCCTGATCGCGATCGTCGGTGGCGTGGTCGTGTGGGTCAACGACCTCCGGCCTCCCCCGACCGACGAGCCTGCGGCCCTGGACGGCGATCCGCGGACCGCCGGCACGCGAGCGATGGCGAAGCGACTCGACGCGGTCGCGCACGCCTGGGAAAGCCAGCCCTTCTCCAGCAGCCCGGCGCGCACCTTCCGCGCCCACCCGCCCGGGTGG
>CAYMLL010000072.1:26543-27256 GCA_964390645.1 uncultured Planctomycetia bacterium
AGCGCGCGTCGTCCTCGACAAGTGGAAGCGAAGGACTCAAGCTCCACTCGATGCTGGCTCAGGAGCTGCTGCAGTCGGGAAGGAACCAGGAGGCGCTCGAGACCCTGAACCGGCTCTATCAGGCAATCTCGGCGTCCGGTACCCCCGAACCGGCGAAGAGGAAGATCCTCGCAGACCTACGCTCCCGGGTGACGATCGCGCTCCTGCGCATGGGCGAGCAGCGGAACTGCGTCGCCCGGCACAATCCCGACTCGTGCCTCTTCCCGCTGCGTGGTGGCGGTGTTCACCAGGATCCGTCCGCCTCGAGGCGAGCCGTCGAGGTGCTCCGGGAGTCGTTGAGCCTCGATCCCGGTAACCTGGAGGCCCGGTGGCTCCTCAACCTCGCGTACATGACGATGGGCGACTACCCCCAAGGCGTTCCGGCAGCCTTTCTCGTCGCGCCGAAGACCTTTGCCTCCGAACACGACCCCGGTCGCTTCGTCGACGTCGCATCGGCGCGCGGAGTCGATGCGGTCGGGCTGGCCGGTGGCTGCTGCGTCGACGACTTCGACGGCGACGGTGACCTCGACATCTTCGCGTCGTCCTGGGGACCGCGTGATCAGCTGCGCTACTTCCGACAGGAGGAGAGTGGTCGGTTCATCGACCGCACGAAGGAGGCGGGGCTCGAGGGGCTCGTCGGCGGCCTCAACCTGAGCCATGCGGACTACGACAAC
>CAYMLL010000073.1:0-27187 GCA_964390645.1 uncultured Planctomycetia bacterium
CGACGATCCGGTGCCGGGCGGCGGCGACCGCTAACTGTATCGCGGGACCAACCGGAGCGCCAGGCGGACCACGACTCTGCTCGACTGTCGCGATCGAGACGTCGATCACGCTGAGGACCGTCTTCGGGCGGCCGCTTCGACAAACTGAAGCCTTCGTCGGATCACTGCTCGGCATGCCGGGTCTCGATCACTTGCCCGTTCCGGATCACGGCACCCTGTCGAGGCGATCTCCGTCGCTCGACGTCGCCCCGGAAGCGACTCGACATCGAGAATCGATCCAGCTGATCGTCGACAGCACCGGCTTGCAGATCGCTGGAGAAGCCCTGTGGACCGCAGCCGATCGCGGGAAGAAACACGCGCGAGGTCGGCGAAAACTGCACGTCGCGGTCCATGGACGAGGTTTCATCATCGCGCGCTGCGTGACCGGGAGTCGAGCTGATGACGCGAGCTCCGTACCCGGGTTGCCAATCCAGGTCAGCAACGAGATCGAGCGCTTCACTGCGGATGGAGCGTACGACAAGACAGCGCTCTACGAATCGCCTGTCGAAAGGGGGCGGAGATTGTCGTGCCACCGACAGGTAAGGCCCTTATCTCAGAGAAGAACACGAGCGCAGCACGCGCGAGAAACGAGACAGTAGAGGCCGTCCGGAAAATCGGCATGAGGGAATGGAAGAAACGATCCGGCTATCACCAGCAAGAACGAGTCGAGAGCGCCTTCTACCGACACGAGAAGATGATCGGCGGCCGACCGAGAAGAAGAATCGACGCGGCGCAGGCGACAGAAGTCGGACTCGCCATCAACGTGCTGAACCGGATGCTCGAACTCGGAGCCGCACGATCCGAAGCCGTCCTCGACCGAGCGAGTATCGGACAGGGTCATCACGTCCCGAGGAATCGTGCAACAGCGCTCCCCTTCCGGCTCAGCGAGCGCGACTGGCCGACCCGGCGGGCGACTACGGTGCGCAAGCGTCCGGGCACTCGGTCACGCGCTGGCAATCGACTCCGAGCACCGGCGGAGGACCACGGCGAAACAGGTAGCTCAGGACGTGGATCGCGTCGCTCAGGTTGACGGCATGATCCGCGTTCAGATCCAGCAGGACCACGTTTCCCCGATCCTCCGGGTTGCCGGCACCGCACGGCAGCGGCGTGTCACCAGCCAGGAAGAGGAGCCCCAGTAGCGACACCGGATCCGAGATGTCCACGGTCCCGTCCTGGTTCAGGTCCCCGACGAGCTGCCAGCCGGCCGTGCCGTCCTCATGAACGCCGGGCGAGCCACCGACGTCACGGCTTCTTCTCCAGTGGGTCTCGTCTCCCCAGGCTGTCGGGTCGCCGGTCGCGTTGTTGACCACCAGGGAGTAGCCGCCGCCGTCGGCCTCCGGATGCCACGAATCCTCGAACGTGAACCTCGAGATGCGTTCACCGAGTACTCCTTCCAGGATGATCTCCTCCCCGCCGTTGCTCAGGTTGCCCGCGAACTCGCCGGCGACGATGATCTCGTTCACGTCGTACCGGGACCCGAAGGCCGGGAGGTCGTTCACCACCACCACGACACCCCCGGGGGCGAGAGCTCCCGCCGTGGCGTCGGCGAACGAGAACCGCACGCCGCCCGTCAGGCGTATGCCGCCGAGATCGAGAGGGCGGTCGCTGACGTTCTTCAGCTCGAGGAACTCGAAGTCCCCGGCATCGAACACGCTTCCTTCGCCGGGATCTTCCGGATGGAACATGATCTCGGTAATCCGCAGTCCGGGCGTGATGAACACGGCTTCGTTGAGCGCGCTCCATTCGCCGTCTCGCCATGCGCGAGATCGGACGCGAGCGGTCCCGTCGATGATGAGCGCACCGTCCTTGCCGGGCGGCTCGACAGCCTCCAGCTGGGGCAAGAAGAGCGCGTCGTTGTTCGTTCTGCTGCGGTTCAGGCCGTGAATCGCCAGGAGATTGCGGCCGGCTCGCAAGGCTCCGGCATCCGCGGAGAGGTCGAAGTCGTCGAAGCGAACCGCGAGCGTGTCGGCGTGGCTCGACGTCGCCGTCGAGTTCCAGGTCAAGTCCCGGGGTGTGTTGCTGCCCGCCACCCGGGCGCCGTTCAAGTACGCCGCGAATCCGTCGTCGTACTTCATGCGCAGCAGCAAGCCGCTGATCGATGGATCTTCCACATCGAAGGGCAAGCGAATGTACACGGATGCGTTCACCTGGAACATCTCCTCGCGGATGTCGGTCGAGATCAGGTCCGCGTAGTCGTCGCCTCGGTCGAACCCGACTCCCGTCGCTCCCTCGGCCCAATTCCCATCGTCGAAGTCGGTCGAGGTCCACTCCAGTCCAAGCGATTCGTCCTGCGGAACGAGCCAGCGAGCCGCCGCGCGCGCCGGGAGGAGTATGGTCCTCTCGCCGACGCCGAACTCGCGGGACTGTGGAGCCACCTCACCGCCAGGCAAACGTGGGTCGCTGCCATCCGTGGTGAAAAGCAGTCGTCCGGCTGGCGCGGTCATGTCGAGAACGAATCCAGGATCGATGTGTCCACCGTTGCGGTTGAACGTCGGTGGCTCCAGATCCGTGTACAGGCGTGCCTGCCGCAGCTGGTCGACGAGGATGTCGGCGCGCTGCGGGAAGTAAGCCGTCATCAATCGGTCCCGCTCGGCGCTCCACTCGATGTCTCGCGTGTACGGTCGCTCGCGTCGGCGGTCTCCCCATCGCGCGGACTCTCCGACGACGGCCCCGTTGATCTCGAGGGACCGATCCATCCAGCGATTCGCCGCCTCGAGCGGCGTGAGCGCGCCGCCGCCGCGGAGGTGCTTGTGAGCGCGATCGGCGAAGGCCAGACGGTACTCTTCGTTGCTTGTCAGAAACGCGTGCACGGTCGCAGGCGTGTCGTGCTGCGTCAGCACCGAGAGGACGTTGTCGGTCACGTTCCAGATCGAGTACTCCATGTCCCAGCAGAAGGACTTGAAGCCGCCGACCGGCGCTCCGGGCTCCCCGACGACGCGCATGTTGTTTCCGTTGACGCCGGTCCAGTCGCGGTTGCCGGTGTAGAAGTTGATCAGCATGTAGTCGGCGAGGTCCGGGACGTCCAGGCTCTCCGCGATGGCCTCGTAGTCCGCCAGGGTCGTGGGGCCCTCCCGCGCTCTCGCGACGAGCGCGTCCCAGGCTTCCCGGCTGCCGTCGAGCACCTCGATCTGCCCGACCCGGGCGTTCAGCGCGTCGTAGTCGTCCTCGTCACCGCCGAGGTGCGCCTCCAGGAACGCCGCGGTCGGTCGCTCGACCGGATTGTAGAGACCCCAGTAGAGACCGTTGAGATACAGGTTCACGTAGGTGGAAGATGTCGTGAGCTTCCCCATGTCGCGAGCCGTGTACCGAGACCAGGCGTCGCGAATGTACTGCGTACGCAGGATCTCTGCGGTGGAGTCGTTCCAGCCGCGACTGTTCTGGGCGCGCAAGACGACCTCGTCGAGACTCTCGACCTCGAACCCCGGGAAGAACTCGAAGCGTAGCCGGCTGGCGCCGTAACGTCGTTTGAAGAGGAGTCTCATCGAATGCTTCAGCGTCGCGAAGTGTGGGCGAGACCCGAAGCCGAAAATGCGGATGCCACAGTCGAGCTGCTCGCTGTCTTGATCGTCTCCCGCCGCGCGATCGTCGGGAAAGATCATCTCGATGGAGCACGGCCGCTCCCAGTTCTGGCCACGCTGCGCCGTGTTCGAGTAGATCCCGAAAGGACCGAAGAGGTCGTCCCCATCCATGACGATGGAGAGCGTCGGGATCGTCGTGACGATGTCATCCTCGATGGTGTCGCGGTACGCCGGATCGTCGACGACGTCAGGGTCCATCTCGTAGTCCGCCGCCGCGCCTCCCCACGAGGTCGGAAATCCAGGGCCCGTCTGTCGCACCACGTCCGAGGGGATGTCCGTGTGGGTGTCCACGTTCGTCGGCCCGTGAGCCTCCTTGAACGCCGCGGCACGCAGGGTGGTGGTGGACTCGACTTGAACCGGCCCGGTGTAGGGGCGACCGTTGTCGAGGGCAGGCGCGCTTCCATCGATCGTGTAGCGGATCGTCGCACCCGGCGTCTCGGTCGTGATCGTCACCTCGAACGGCGCGTCGTAAAAGCCGCGGTCACGGCTGAATCCGGTGTCCGCCACGAAACCGACAACGCCCGGTGTGTCGTTGGGGCCGCCGGGTGTAGGCTCCGGAAAGAACCGAGTCGGACCGCTCTCGATCGACCAGCCTCGCAGCTCGGGAAGAACCAGGAAGTCCGGGTCTTCCGGACTCACGTTCAAGCCGTGAACCGCGAGCACGTTGTCGCCGGATCGAAGCACGTCGCGATGAACCGTGAGGTTCGTCGAGTCGAAGGCGAAGGTTCCCTCGGCCGGCTGCGCGGTGGTCGCGGCAGCGTCCCATCCCAGCGACTCCGGCGCGTTGCGCCGCGCGACTTCCCTGCCGTTCAAGTACGCCACGAAGCCGTCGTCGTACCTCATTCGCAGCTCGAGGAACTCGACCGAGTCCAGATCGTCGATCCGGAACGGGATGCGAAGGTACGCGGTCGAGTTCTGCTCGAAGAGATCGCCCTGAAGATCGGTCCCGATGAACGGACGGAGTCCGGAGGCCGCTTCGAGGACCTCCACCTCCGCGAGGGAGAGCCAGTGGTCCCCATCGCGATCTGGGCCAAGTCTGCTGATGCGTACCGTTCGACCGCGCGTCCCGGGCTCCAGGACGATTTCGTGGTCCGGGCGGGAAGGAAAGCTCCCGTCGACGAAGTGGTCGCTGGAGTGCTCGAGCTCGTCCGCGTCGTTCCGGACGATCAGGCGGAAGTTGCTGAGGCGATCCATGCAACAGTCCGTACGATTCCACAGCACGACTCGATCAAGCGGGTGATCTTCCCCGAGGTCGACCTGCCACCAGGCGCCAGGCTCATTGACCGTGTGAGTCACCGAGCCGTTCGAGTAGTCGCCGCTCGTGTCGCCGTCGACCGCGCGAGACGCCTCTCCATCCCCGAAGGTCGACGATTGGCGCGCGGATCCGCCCGGCGCGAGGTGCGCCGCCGGTTCTTGCGGGGGCTCCGCGTCGCCGCCCGTGTCGTAGCCGACACCCGACTCCGCGGCCGTCCAGGTCGCGTCATCAAAATCGACCTCCGTCCAGCGACGCTCGAGCGCATTCTCGAGAGAGTCGTCGGTGGGAACGAGCACTCGAGCGGTGGCACCCGCGGGGATCAAGCTCGTGACGATGACGTCCTGCGACAGACCGTAGGAGACATCCTCGCGCTGCGGCGGGTACACGGGCGAGTACTCGTGAGCCACCGAGCCATCCGGTCTGACGAGCGCCAGGTACTCGCCGTCCGTGCTCAGCCGGAAACTCGTGTGGGGTGGGCTGCCGGGAGGCGCGCGAGCGGCGCCCGACGCTAAGACGATCGCGAACTCGCCGGGGCCGATCTCGAGCCCCGGGAAGGGCCACTTCCGGAGCTCCTCGATGTCGTCCGTCAGAAACCAGCCGGTGAGATCCTGCGGCGACGCGCCCGCGTTGTGGATCTCTATCCAGTCGGGGCTGTCGCCGACGTCGTCTTCCGCGCTCCTGGCGTTGGTGGCGACGAGCTCGCTGATCGAGAGATCCTGTGCATGACCCGCCACCGACGCGAGCAGAAGAGCGCCGACGATCAGGACCTCGTGGATTCGACGCGGCGCAGAACGGGCGCAACCCGCAGGGGCGACGATCGCCTCCCGGAGACCCGGAGTAACGGGAGTTTGTTTCGTGGGTCCCACGTGAACGAGGGTAACGGTCGCTCGCCGTGTTTCGAAGGGAGATTCTCACCGGGGGGCCGCTCCGCAGAGATTTGCTGGCCATCGTCAGAGTCCAGCGTTGATGATGGCAGTGCCGGCAGACCCCGGAGGGTGATTCCGGGTCGCGGCGAGGCGATCGACGTCGGGTCCATTCACTTCGCGAGAGACAGCCATGCGGGTTCTGACTTCAGTCCTGTTTGGAGCCGCGTTCGTGCTCCTTCCGGTAGAGCGGCTTCCGGCGGACATCGTCACGCCGAGTGATGTGCGTGCGACGAGCCAGTTCGGGCTGGGAATTTTCGTCGACAACCTGATCGACGGATCCGGTCTCGACGGCGAAGGATCCATCGAGGATCAGCTCCACGACAACATCCCCGAGGGCATGTGGTTCAGCGGCTGTGGGGACGCGGGGCTTCCCGGCGGGACGCCTGAGGGCGGGTGCAGCAACGCGTTCGCGGTAGCGCCCGTCGTGGAGCAGATTGTCGAGTTCGAACTCGACACGACCTACGCTCTGAGCACGGCTATCGTGTGGCAGTACAACGAGCTCAACCCCGGCGCGGGCCCTTTCCCCGGCCGCGGCGTCAAGAGCCTCGAGATTCTGGTGTCTCCCGGATTGGAGGACCCGTTCGCGTTGATCGGCACCTACGAGCTGGAGATCGCCGCCCCGGACCTCGAGATCGGAGTGTTCTCTGAAGCCGCGCAGTCTCTCGTGCTCGAAGGGGCTCCGACGGCGAGACGCGTTCAGTTCCGGATCCTGGAGGCGCACAGCGGGAATCCCGACGAGTACGTCGGACTGTCCGAGGTCCGGTTCGACGGGACCGTGGTCGAGGGCCCTCTCGATCCGACGGTCTCCCGGACTCTCTCGACCGAGTACTTCACGGACTCCACGACACCGCTCGAGGTGACACTCGACGTCGTTCTTGATGCAGGAACGGGTCCCTTCGATCTGAGTATCACTGAAATTCTGCCGACGGGATGGACCGCCAGCGACATCAGCGGTGAAGGCACCTTTGCGAACGGCGAGGTGAGCTGGAGCCTGGGCGTCGTGTCCGAGAGCGACACGTTGACCTACACGGCGACGCCGGCGGATGGCGCGGTCGACGACGCCACCCTCGAAGGGACATTCTCGTTCGACGGCGGCGAGGATCTGCCCATCACCGGCGCGAGCACGCTGACTCTGGCCGACAGGGTCCCGACCATCCGGAGGCAGCCGCAGGGCGGCCGGGTCCAGGTCGGCTCCTCGTTCACGTTCAACGTCGAGGTGACCGGGTCGAGGCCGCTGAGTCTTCGCTGGGAGAAGGACGGGGTGCCCATCGACGGCGCCACGGAGAGCACGCTGGCTTTCGAGGCCCTCGAATCCGGCGACGCCGGCGACTACTCGGTCGTCGCGAGCAACGATTTCGACTTTGCCGTCAGCGACGTCGCGACGCTGACCGTGACGCGTCCGAACGTGGCGAGATGCGGTACCGCGACCCAGTCGACCACCGCCCTTGGCGGCGACGCGGCGAACGCCATCGACGGGAACACGTCGGGGAGCGCGGCCTCCGCTTCGCAGACGGCGGACGGCGATCCGCTGCCCTGGTTCGAGTTGCGTCTGTCTCGGGACGCCGAGATCGAGACCATCGTCCTGTGGAACCGAACGGAGCTTCCGGAGCGGCTCTCCAACTTCACGGTCTTCGTCCTCGACGCGGCGCGAGAAGAGGTGTGGAGCGACGAGTTCTTTCCCGAGGGCGCTTTTCCGGCCTTTCCCGACCCGGCCGACGGGGCCTTCGTGATCGACGGCGTCGGTGTCGAGGGCCGGATCATTCGTATCGAAAAGGGCGAGGACGTGAGCGTGACGGGCTCCGGTCGATTTCTCGCGCTCGCGGAGGTCGAGGTGTCAGGGAGCGAGCCGTGTGTCGACGCACCGGAGCCGGTGTGTCCGGTCGAAGGAGAAGGGGGCTACGCCGACACTCACTGTGACGGCTTGACCGTGGAGTCTCCCGATGGCGGTGGCATCGGTGACTATCTGATTCGAGCGAATGCCTCGGACGACAGCGGCGACCCGGTTCAGTACGCATTCTTCGCCGTGCACCGACAGTTCGGCACCACGCTCATAAGGGGGACCTTCGAGGTCGAATGGGCCTTTCTGCCTCTGACCTTCGGCACGTGGGACGTCTCCGTATTCGTCGACGACCACGCGCAGTGCGCCGACGAGGCGGCAGATGCGTTCTGTAGCACCGTGATCGAGGTTACCGATCCGACTTGCGCCGGAGGCGAGCTCTGCAACGTGGCGATTCGGGGATTCGCGACTCAATCTTCCACGTTCCTCTTCGGCCCCGGGTTGGCCATCGACGGCGATACGGATGGAGACATCGGACACAACTCCCTGACGCACACCGGATTCGACGACGCGTCGCCGACGTGGGAAGTGGAGCTGGATCGCGACTACGAGATCGAGACGATCGTGCTGTGGAATCGCACCGACTGCTGCTCCGAGCGACTGACGAACTTCACGGTGTCGATCCTCGATGAGAAGCGCCAGGAGGTCCGCCGCGACGAGTTCTTCACGGACGGCAACGAATTCCCCGACACCACGGCGGAGGGATTCGAGATCCCGACGGAAGGTGACGAGGGGCGGATCGTGCAGGTGCAGCTTCAGGACACGCACCCGGGCTTCGATCCGGGGCAGCTCTTCCTGTCGCTCGCCGAGGTGCAGGTCTTCGCCGTCGTTCCGGAGGACTCCCTCGTGTTCAAGCGAGGTGACGCCAACAGCGACGACCGTGCCGACCTGAGCGACGGAATCTTCTTGTTGAACCACCTCTTCCTGGGAGGACCGGGGTCGACGTGCTTGAAGGCCGCGGACTCCAACGACAGTGGCGTGCTGGATCTGACCGACTCGATCTACCTCCTGAACCACCTGTTCATCGGCGGGCCGCCGCCGCCACCGCCTTTCTCCGAGTGCGGCACGGATGGCTCCGACGACGATCTCGGGTGCGATTCCTTTCCGCCCTGCGAGTGACGGGAGCCGCTCTCCGGTCCGGATTTTTCACCGGTTTCACAGTAGAGAGCGGTGAGACCTGTGAGCTAGTCCGGCGGCCTCGGAAAGCGCATCCGCTGTTGCAGACGCACGAATCGCGGATCGGAACGCACCGTGTCGAACCAGGGTTCTTCCCTCAGGAAGACGAGCTCCCAGGAGCGGTCGGCGTAGGCCTCTTCGAGCAGCTCGAAGGCACGATCCTCATCACCGAGCGAGAGGCACACGTAAGCTCTCTGAACGGGCGGCACGTACCCGTTCTCGGCGTCTCGCTCGAGCTCTTCGAGGATCTCGCGCGCGAAGGAGGCTCTGCCCGCCACTCCGCAGGCATGACCGAGCCCGGCCAACACCTCGGCGGTCCGGTCAGACAGCTTGACGGCCGTCTCGTAGGTGTCGATGGCCCGGTCGAACCGCCCCAGCTGCACGAGCGCCATGCCGAGCCAGTCGTGTCCCCAAGGAAAGTCGGGGGCGCGCGAGACGACGCCGAGCATCTGCTTTCGCATCTCCTCGAACCGGTGCGCGAAGTACAGGACCGCGCCCTTGCCCGTCCTGAAGCCGGGCGAAAGGGGCTCCAGCTGCTCGGCTCGCGTGGATTCAGCGAAGGCCTCCTCGTGTCGGCCCATCGCCGAGAGGTAGAGGGCCAACCAGTGATGGGCCTTCGCGTCGTCGGAATCGAGCTGGATGGCGCGTCGGAACGCGTGCTCGGCTCCCGTCCAGTCCCAGTCGCAGAGCTTCACGATGCCGACCGAAGTGTGCGCGGCCGGGAGCTCATCGTCGAGTGCGACCGCGCGCGCCGCCGCGGCCCGAGCCTCCGGGAGCGCCTCGGATCGCGAACGATAACCGAAGCACCACAGCGTCGAGCACGCTTCCGAGAGCCCTGCGTGAGCGGCCGCACGGCTCGCGTCTCGCCGGGACTCGTCCCGGAAGTGCTGCGCGATGCTCTCGAAAGCGCGCCGGAACTTCCCTCCCGAGACCAGGGGAGGACTGGACGTGACGTCGACCGCGGAGACCTCGTGCGTATCCGGGGCAGGTGACGCGTCGCGAGGCTGCCGGCAGCTCGCCGCCGTCAGGACCGCGATGGCGAAGAGAGGTCCTCGTAGCTTCATGGATCCTGGACGATGGAGCGTGGAAGGGTGGATCGTGCGGGGGACGCCGTCCGGCACACAGGTTTGCGTCGACTGTCGTCCCCGAGGGAGTATCCTGGAGGCTTCGTCCGGTCGAGTCTCGTCCGCCGGTCGGATCGACGAAGCCACACTGTACTCGACGTCGGACGAAATGTCGGCGGTCGACGACGTCGATAACCAACAAAGCCAACAGGCGACATGTTGCGACGCGACTCCAGGCCATCCCGATGCGGCCGCCGCGAAGGTTCGCGCGACCGCGGAGCATCGCGTCTCCCGGTCCTCACGCTGCTCGCGGTGGCAGCCCTCGGGGCCGCCGGCTACTTCCTGCTGCCTCGATCCGCGGACGACGGCGACAGCACGACGGCGTCGGATACGACAGCGGACTCGGAACGACCGGATCGGCCTCGAGAGAGCGCGGCGGGCTCGAGCGCGCTGCTCGATCCTGCCGGCGCGCGCGAGTTCGTGGCGCGATTCGGCCCGACGTCGGCCGAGCGACCGAACGATGCAGCGCTGCACTTCCGGTTGGGCGTGGCTCTGTCGACGCTCGGGCGAGGCGAGGATGCCATCCGGCACTTTCGAGAGGTCGTTCGAATCCGACCGGACGACCCGCAAGGCTACCTGAGTCTCGGCAACGCGCTGGCTCTCGAGTCGAGGTTCGACGAGGCCGTTCCGCATCTTCGCAAGGCCACGGTACTCGCTCCCGGCCTGGCGAAGGCTCACAACAACCTGGCGGTCGCCCTCAAGAACACGGGAAAGCTCGACGAGGCCTACGCGCACATCCACGAGGCGCAGCGATTGAAGCGAGTGGAGGATGTCGTGGAGCGCGGATCCATCCCGCCCGTCCGAACGGCCACCCTTCCGGGGGAAGGCGAGGTCGCGAGACTCTCCACGCAAAGACTTCGATCACGGGAAGCCGCGGACGAGACGATGCTGGACCCGCACGAGGATGGCTGGGAGTCGGAGGACGTCGCGGAGCAGGCGAGGATCTTGCTGGAGCGGATGGCCGACCTGCTCACGGAGGGGGATACAGTCGACCCCGACGACCTCGGGGAGATCGCTTCGGTCGATGTCTCGGTCGGTGCCTTGCGTCCGTCGCCTCTCGCCGACGCGTTCCGTGACAAGTCCATCGTCGTCCGGCGGCGTCGAGCCGAGCCGCCCGGGAAGCGGCCGATCGCCTCTCGCGGCCGCCAAGGACTGGCGGAATCCTTGACTCGACTGGCCCGTCCGTTCGCGAGCGCATCCGATGCCGACGTCCACGTGAAGGTCGTTCGCGTGCGCCTCGCGGGCGCGACCGTCAAGACGACGGCCTACTTCGAGGCGGAGAGCCGGGGCGCGAGCGTCACGCTACAGCAACACGCGACCTGGAGTTGCCGCTGGACGCGAGGCGAGGGAGGGCAGCTGCAGCTGACATCGATCGAGGCGAGTGACTACGAGGAGGTCGAGGCGCGCGGGCCGCGCTGGCTCGCGGACTGCACGACGAGCGTCCTCGACCGGAACCTCTCCTTTCGGAAGCAGCTCGTCCCCGGACTCAATCACTGGCTCGCCCGGATCGAACGGGTTCACAACATGCACATCTTCGCGCGCTATGGCCTCGCGATCGGTGATGTGAACGGGGACGGTCTGGACGACGTGTACGTTTGTCAACCGGGAGGTCTTCCGAATCGGCTCTACGTGCAGCTGTCGGACGGCACGTGCGACGACGTTTCAGCGCGAGCCGGGGTCGACTGGCTCGACCACACGAGCAGCGCTCTCTGGCTCGACCTCGACAACGACGGCGACCAGGATCTCGTCGCCGCGACGTTTCCCGGGCTCGTCGTCATGGAGAATGACTCGACCGGCAAGCTCGAGCGGCGGGCCGTCCTGCCGACGAACGACATCGACGTGCATTCGATCAGCGCGGCGGACTACGACAACGACGGCGATCTGGATCTCTACGTCTGCGTCGATTTTGCCGATCGGGCATCCGCACGGACCGGAGCGGCGGACACCTTCGTCTATCACGACGCCAACGACGGCGGGGCCAACGTGTTGTATCGAAACGACCTCACCTCGAACGACCTCGGTCGTGACTGGCGATTCACCGTCGTGACACGAGAGGTCGGACTCGATCGAGACAACCGGCGACACAGCCTCGCGTCGTCGTGGGAAGACTACGACAACGACGGCGACCTGGATCTCTACGTCGCCAACGACTACGGACAGAACTGCCTCTATCGCAACGACGGCGGCCACTTCGTCAATGTGGCCAGCGCCGCGGGTGTCGTCGACTTCGGCTCGGGTATGTCCGCGAGCTGGGGAGACTACAACCGCGACGGCTGGATGGACCTCTACGTCGGCAACATGTTCTCGTCGGCGGGAAGTCGAATCACCCGGCAAGACCGGTTCAAACGCGAGGAGGGCGAAGCCACCCGAGCGATCTACCGTCGATTCGCCAAGGGGAACTCGCTGTTCGAGAACCGGGGCGGTGGATCGTTCGAGGAGGTCGGCGCGCAAGAGGCCGTCGAGATGGGGCGTTGGGCCTGGAGCTCGATATTCGCCGATCTGAACAACGACGGCTGGGAGGACCTGCTCGTCGCGAACGGCTACATCACGACGGAAGACACCGGGGACTTGTGAAGCTTCTTCTGGCGACAGGTCGTGTCGCAGGGACGCATGGCGGTGAGCGACACGCCGTCCGGCGCGGAAGGCGCGCATTCGGCCGGATCCATGCTGCACACGTTCGTGCGGCGGGGACGTTCCTTCAGTGGACGCGAACGGAACTGCTGCTTTCTGAACACGGGTAACAGTGACCGCCGTCGGTTCGCGAACATCTCCTCGGTGAGCGGATTCGATTTTCCGGACGACGGGCGGGCCGTCGCCCGAACGGACTGGGATCACGACGGCGACCTGGACTTCTGGGTGGTCAATCGAAACGGGCCTCAGGTCCGTTTCCTGCGCAACGACGTGCCGGGTGGAAACCACCACCTGTCGATACGGCTCGTCGGAACGGACTGCAACCGGGACGCGATCGGGGCTCGAGTCGAGCTGGTGCTCGAAGGCTCTTCCGAACACAAGCTCGTCAAGACGGTCAGAGCCGGAGACGGTTTCCTCGCGCAGTCGAGCAAGTGGGTGCACTTCGGGCTCGGCGAGGCGACGAGTATCGAGCGGCTGGAGGTGCGGTGGCCCGGCGGCGACGTGGAGCGTATTCGTGGCGTGGAAGTCGACGGCCGCTATCGTATCGAGCAGGGCCGGGGGGAGGCGGAGACGTGGCCGCAAGCGAAGCGAAGCGTTCAGCTCGAGCCTGCGGAATTGACGCCGCCCGCCTCGGACGAGCAGCTGCGGGCTGTCTCGACCGGGCGCTTGCCGGTGCCCGCGATCGGCTACGAGACGTTCGATGGCCGTCGTCTGCCCATCGTCGGTCCGACCGGCGCCACCTCCGGCAAGGCACCGACGCTCGTGGTCCTCTGGGCCAGCTGGTGCAGGCCCTGTCTGCTCGAGCTGCGTGAGATGGCGAGTCGGTCCGAGGAGATACACGGATCGAGCCTCGAGGTCGTGCTCCTCTCGGTGGACCTTCTCGACAAGAGCTCGAGCGTGACCCGCGCCAGGCTCCAGGGGATCGTCGACAAGCTGGAGCTTCCGTTCGCTTCGGGACTGGCGTCCGAGCAGGCGATCGAGAAGCTGCAGACCGTTCACGACCGACTCTTCGATCTTCATCGCCCCTTCCCCGTCCCGACGAGCTTTCTCATCGATGCTCGAGGCGAGCTCGTCGTCTTGTACCGTGGAAGAGTGAGCGTCGATCAGCTCGTCAGGGATGTGGCGAAGCTCGCCAAGAAGACGGACGACCGGCGGCGGGAGTCGACTCCTTTCGGAGGACGTTGGCTGCGCCCGCCGGCGCGCATCAGCCCGTTTCGTGTCGCGTGGGACCTGCTGGAGAAAGGCTACACGGAAGAGGGGATCCAGTACGTCGCGTCTCATCGCGACCTTCTGACCCATCACGCCCGGTTTCCCGGTCTCGCGGTGCTCGTCGGCAACGCTCGACTCGGACGCGGTGAGGCGAAGGCCGCCGTGGCACTCTACCGCGAAGCTCTCGCTCTCGACTCCGGGTATGCCGACGCCCAGAACAACCTGGCCTGGATTCTCGCGACGCACCCGGATGACCGGTTGCGCGACGGCGGAGAGGCCGTGCGGCTCGCCGAGGCCGCGATGCGAGCGACCCGGGGCGCGAGCTCTTCGATGTGGAGCACGCTCGCGGCGGCGTATGCTGAAGCGGGGCAGTACGATCAGGCGGTGGCCGCTGCCGAGCGCGCGCTCGACATGGCACGGCGCGGTGGGAACGAGCAGCTTGCCGGGAGCATGGCGGAACGACTCGAGATCTTTCGAGACCGCCGTCCCTTCCGAACAGAGTGAGGTCGTCCGAGCGGCGACCGGCGACCGGCGCGATCGAGCTCGGGATGCTTCCAGGATGTCCGGACGCAGCGCGCGGGATCGCGACAGGCTGCTCGCGACGGAATCGAGTCGCGACGGCCCAAATACTGTTTGCAAGGCCGGTCTGGACGGACTTTACTGGAGATCCAAGAGGTTGGTTACACGGGTCCACCGAACTGGTTCGAGGGGAAAGCTCATGAAGAATCGTGTCGCGGTTTCCGCTACCGTTGTGTTGTCGTTCTTCTTCGCTCCACTCGCTGTGGGGGACATCGTCACTCCGTCTGGCGCTCTGGCGACGAGCCAGTTCGGCCTGGGCGTGATCACGGTCGACGGCCTGATCAACGGATCCGGTCTCGACGGCGCGGGAGCTGTCGAGGACCAGCTTCACGGCAACGTGAACTCGGACATGTGGCTCAGCGGTTGCGAGGACGCGGGCATCGACGGGGGGACACCCGCCGACTGTCCGACGGGCTTCGAGGCCGCCCCGGTCGATGAGCAGATCGTCGAGTTCGTGCTCGACGGAACGTACGACCTGAGCTCGGCGATCGTGTGGAACTACAACGAGAACTCCGATTTCGGCCCGCTGGTCGCACGAGGGGTCAAGACGTTCGAGCTGCAGGTCTCCGCAAGCCAGACGGGACCGTTCACGTCGGTCGGCACGTTCGAGCTGGCGTCGGCAAACACCGATGGGAATCCCGAAGCTGCCCAGTCGCTCGACATCGACGGTATGGCCGGGACGGACGGCGTGCGTCGCGTTCGTTTCGTCATTTCGGACAATCATTCCGACGGGGAGGATGGCTACGTCGGGCTCTCCGAGGTCCGATTCGACGGGATTGAAATCGTGGGTCCGAAGGTCCCGGCGCTCAACGGGCTCGGGCTGGCGGCCCTCGCCTTCGCGATCCTGTGCCTCGGCGGGCTCCTCGTTTACCAGCCGCGGCGCTCCCGACGAGCATCGCCATCGATTTGAGCTCGGATCAGCCAGCGGGTCCGGATGGTCACAGGCTCTCGAGGAGAGTGATGGTCCTCGCGGAGTGTGAGTCGGTGTGCGCCTGAAACCGACCGGCTGTGGCGGGAGGTCGGACAGCTGATTCTCTCGACCAGCGTGAGAAACGACCCTGCTCCGCGTCGTCACTTCCGTGCCGAAAAGTCCCGGAACCGATGACGCGGAGCACCCTAGTGCCATCGGAAAAGTCCAGAATATCGTGACACGTCGCACGACGGTCATTCCCTTCCGAACGCGCCTCGCCTCGTCCGGACCCTCCAGCCACAAGGTGCCCCTGCTTCACAACCCATCGGATGTCGTCTGCGAGCTTCTTCGCCTCGTCGTCCCACCAGGGAGGTCCTGAAACTATGATAGAAGGTGGCAGCTCTCGTGGGGGCCGGTCGCGGCCACGGTCCCACGGCCGTGAGGTCGGGGCAGGCTGTTGATCGCGGCGATCTGATCGTCACGGAAGCCGTGGACGTGGCGTGCGGTCAGTGAAGGCGCCCGATGGCGCGCGAGGTCCTGAGCGGTCTTGAAGTCCGTGTTTCGTCCGAGGTGGCTGACGAACGAATGGCGTGGCGAGTGGAAGTCCGCGAATCGCCCCTCGCAGTCCTCGTACCTCAAGAAATCGGCCTCCGCGCGCCCCCTGCGTGCCTCGTCGGTGCCAACGTCAGCGATCCACGCGTCTCGGGCTCGCTCGAGATCTGGACCCAGGAGGTACTTCACGACTGAGTCGGTCCCGGACATATTGAACACCGACTTGTTCGAAGGTCGACTTTCGACAAAGGGTTTCAGCGCTTCGGACGTGTCGTCCCGCAGAGGAACCGAATTCTCTCTGCGTCGTTTCGAGTAAGCCGCCTTGACTGTGGCGGTCGGCGGCGTCGACGTGAGTCCAACGACCCAGCTGTCAAGGAGCGGAGTTCGCCAGCGCGCGACCCCGTCTCCATCGCTGGGCGATAGAGCATCGCCCGCTCCAGGCCGCTCATCGCCCACGTCCTCCCGGCACGCGAAAACCCCCTTCTTCGTCGCGTCCAGCAACCAACGCATTTCATCCACCGAGAGAGCCCTGCGATCATGTCGCCGGTCCGTTCGCACGTTCAGCGGAACGAGGCAGGTTCACGGCGAGCCGATCGTTACCGCAGCGAAGGAATCCCCGCCACGCGCGGACTTTCGCGGAGAATCGCGCCCCGTCACTCACCAGCACGCCCGGCTTCGCCCTCGGCACACGCTTTGCTACGCAAACGAACAACATCATTCTCTCTGCCGTGCTTACGCTCCCCCTGGCCGTAAGCGCAAGGATCTCTCCACTTCCTTTCTGCGCTCGGGAAGAGGGCCACATCTCCCGTCCTCTTCCCGAGCCGTTTTTTCGAGCCATTCAAGCCCCAGAGGCAGAGCCCGCGACGCTGAAAGAGGAGCCCGACTGCACCGGACATTTGATCCAGGCCCTCTATTCGGATCTCCTTCCTCACAAGCTCGCGACGTCTCGAGGATACGCGACCTACGAGTCGGCGCTGAGCAATTGCGAGCACTACCGAGAGCCGGGAAACGCTCTGAAGCGAACGCTGGAGGCGACACCGATGAACCGCCGCAAGAGCGGAAGTCCGAGTCAGAGGAGAGCGACGGACATTTTCATCGAGCTCTCGAGCAGTCCGAGGCCATGGAAGACCGCGCTCGGGCTCCCCGCGAAGTGCGAGGGACTTGCCGAAGCGACGCCGTGACCCGTACCGAGTCAACGGATGGAATCCGTGGCTACGAGCCCGCGCAACAGAAACCCCACGGCGAACGCGAGAGCGGCCGCCTCTGCGCCGATCCCGAGCGTCTCGAGCCCCACGCTGATAGAACTCTGATCGTCGAACCGGCTCTTCATCGCTCCGACAGCGAAGAACGCCGACCCAGTCAGGATCACGCTCCAGACAAACGGCGACGTTTCGCCTGCTGCCACCGAGAGGTCGACGACGAACGGCAGAAGCGGCACCGCTCCGATCACGAAGAACGCGGCGAAGATCGCGAACGCGGCCTTCCACGCCGACGGTTCTCTCAGAGTGAGGCCGTGCTCCTCCTGAAGCACCGGGTCGACCCAGAGATTCTCGTCCGACGTGATGATGGCGGCGCCGAGGGCGATGACGATCGACAGCGAGAGGCTGGCGCCCGAGACTCCAGCGACGATGGCGAACGTGGTCACGGCGCCATCGACGGCACCGTAGATAAGGTCTCGGAGGTAGCTGACACGCGGCGCTCCGCTGAGGCGTTCTCTGACGGCCTCGTGCGTATGGCTCTCCCTGAGCTCTTCGGCGAAGAACGCATCGGTCGTACTGCCGCTGGCCGGACTCGGCTCCGTCATTCTCACCGTCCTCCACGTCGGTCGTGAGGTGCTCGCCACGCTGGTTCAATCAGCTTCCTGCACGTGACAGGCAGCTCTCCGGCAAGGCGTCTGCACAATTGAGAAACCACGGAAAGTCGTTTCCCGCAGGATTTCGACGACCGGATCGAGAGTATTGCAAGCCGATGGAACTGATCGACGGGATGAACCAGACGACGGTGGCCGGCGTGATGACTTGCAACGTGGTGTCCGTAAGCCCTGGTAACATGCTCGCCGACACGGCCGCAATTCTGGCGGGCGAGAACATCACGGAAATGCCCGTCGTCGACGAGGTCGGGACCTGCGTCGGAGTTCTGTCCGCAAGCGACGTCGTGGGCGCCGAGGAGATCCTCGAGAAGGAGAGGGTCGGGTCGCCAGTTCGAGCTTCTTCAATTCGGGGCTGGTCCTCCCGATGGGCGCGTACGAGCAAGAGCTCGCTCAGGTCCGAGAACGCATCGTGGCCGCGGCCGAACAGCCGGTCGAGCGTTTCATGTCGCCCGATTTGGCTAGCGTCGAAGAGAAAGACTCTCTCGCGGGTGCGCTTCGCTGCATGGTCGACCGCCATGTTCACCGGGTCGTCGTGCTCGAGCCCGATGGGCGCCTTCGCGGCCTGGTCACGACGATGGAGATGTAATCGGCGCTGCTGCCGGGCCTCGAGACGGGCGACCTGCTGCACCGGCCTCCGCGCGCGGCGCACAAGGGCCGATCGAGAGCCCCGACTCTACGCCGCGACCAACGACGAGCTACGGCGCAGCACGGACACGACCCGAAACGCGAGGTCGCGGTCCGCGACGAGCCCCTGTGGCGTACGCTCGTCATCGACGATCACGAGCGTTCCGACGGAGCGCCGGCGCATGCGCTCCGCGGCGACCTACACGGTCTCCAGTGGACTCGCGACGTCGACGCTCTCCTGACAGATCCGAGCGACGCTCACGACAGCCTCCTTCGCGATTCGCCGGGGAGTATTCCCCGCGACGTCAACTTATTCCACGGCGAAAAGGCACGGTAACGTCCGTTCGCAACTCGGTTTCGAGCGGTGCAAACGCCCTGCCGCGGCCCGAACACCTCAGCACGCCTCCCCTCTCGCTACGTCGTGCGGTCGACACGCGAAGGAACGCGGTTTGCGAGCCGGATGAGGAGTACTTGCCGCAGGCAATCACCACTGCCGAACTCTCCGAGTTCGAGAATGGACCCGCAAGTCATCGTCGACGTACATCCGCTGCTCGAGAAATACGGGGGAGCGGGGCCGCGCTACACGAGCTACCCGCCCGCGAATCGATTCGACGTTGACGTCGATCACAGACTCTACGCCCAGACACTCGGGACGCAGGCCCCCCTGAAGCGCGTCGGAGTTTACGTCCACGTGCCGTTCTGCGAGCATCGCTGCGCGTACTGCGGTTGCCACGTCGTGCCGACTCGCAACCGGAGTGTCGCCGACGACTACCTGCACCACCTCGAGCTCGAGACTGAGCTCATCGCCGGTCGATTGAGATCGACCCGTTCGCTCGAGTTCGTCCACTTTGGCGGGGGAACGCCGACGTTTCTGTCGCCGGGGCAGCTCACGCGTCTCGTGTCCGCAATCAGCTCGTCTTTTTCGCTCGACAGCGCTCAAGAGATCGCCATCGAGCTGGACCCGCGCGTGACGACGGGCGAGCACATCGACGCACTGGTCGCGGTCGGCGTCAACCGCGTCAGTCTCGGCGTGCAGGACTTCTCGGACGAGGTGCAGTCGGCGATCGGACGCGGGCAAACCCGCGAGCAGACGGACGGGTGCTTTCGGCGATGCCGGGACGCCTGCATCGAATCGATCAACATCGATCTCGTCTACGGACTGCCCTGTCAGACCGCCGACCGCTTCGCCGAGACGCTCGACAGCGTCGTCGATCTCGACCCGGATCGGGTATCAGTGTTCGGCTACGCCCATCTGCCGCGGCTGCGATCGAACCAGCGGGAAATCGACGAACGCACGTTGCCGTCACCCACGGATCGCCTGGAGCTGCTGCTGCAAGCCCACGCACGACTGCAGGAGGCGGGCTACGTTCACGTCGGCCTCGACCACTTCGCCCGACCGAAGGACGTGCTCGCGCGTGCGCAGAAGATCCGCGCGCTCGGAAGAGGATTCATGGGATACACGCCCTTCCGGGGAGCGACACTCATCGGTCTCGGCGTCAGCTCGATCAGCGAGGTGGCCGGTAACTACTTTCAGAACGAGAAGAAACTCTCGCGCTACTTCGAGCGAGTATGCCGCAGCGAGCTTCCGATCGAGCGCGGGTGGGTCACGAGCGAGACGGACCGAGCGCGACGCTTCGTCATCCACGAACTCCTCTGCAATCTGCGCGTCGACTACGCCGACTTCGAGATGCGCGTCGGCACCGACTTCAGCACGCACTTCGAGACGGAGATCGAGCGGCTCGCGGCATTTCGAGACGATGGCCTCGTCGAGCTGCGAGCCGGCGAGCTCGAGGTCACGCCGACTGGCAGGCTCTTTCTGCGCTCGATCGGCATGGTATTCGACGAATACCTGGCGCAGGACGACGGCGAGTCACCGGTGTACTCGCGAATCGTCTGAGGAACGATCAGCGCTCCTCTTCGATCGCGCTCGAGTCCGCCGGAGAAAGGGACACTCCGCGGGCCGTCGTGATCGGCAGCGCTGGAGTCATCTGCTCCAGGGCACTCAGGAAGCTCGACATGTCCTTCCCGATGACGTCGCCGACCAGGCACTCGATCAGGTCCCGCCGATGCTCCGGAAACCGGTCGACGAAGTCGTGAAAGCTGAATGACGGATCGTAGAACGCCAGGATCAATCGCCGGATCGTCTCGAAAGCCGGGTCGAGAGCGGTCTTGAACGCGCCGATCCTGGCCGCGGAGAGGTCGTCGCTCTCGAGCGCGTCGTGGACGCTCTCGGCGGCGAGCTCCGCGGATGTGAGAGCGAGGAAAATCCCGGACGAGTATACCGGGTCGAGAAAGGCAGCGGCGTCGCCCACCATCACCCAACCGTCACCGACGTTCTGACGGTTGCGGTAGGCCAGCTCGCGGAGGCCGAACGCCCGTCCCTCCCGCGTCGCGGCGCTCAACCTCTGACGCAGCCCCGAGCAGCCGTCTACCTCACGCATGAAGACCGACTCGTGAGCTGACGACTCGGGAAAGAGCACATCTGTCGGCCCGACGAGCCCGACGCTGACGAGATCGTTGCGCAGAGGAATGTACCAGAACCAGCTGCCGCCGCGCAGGCGGAAGACCGTCGTCTCGCCGGCGTCGACGCCCTTTCCACGCTTGCCCCCACGGTAGTACGACCAAATCGCTGCCTTGTGAAACCCTTCGACCGGTTGCTCCTTCAATCCGAGCTGCGACCCGACGACGGCTGTCCGCCCCGACGCGTCGATGACGACCCGGGCCCGCACCTTCTCGACGCTGCCGTGGGACCGCACCTCGGCCCCGACCGCCCGCTCCCCGGCGAAGAGCACCTTGAGGACCGACGCCCGCGTGCGGACCTCGACTCCAGCCTTTCGCGCGTTGTCGAGGCAGAGCTTGTCGAAATCGGCGCGGTTCACCTGCCAGGTCCTCGCCGAGTCGCCCGGTATCGTCTCGAAGAAGTAGAACGGATCCGACTCCTTGCCGTCCGGCGACACGAAGCGCACGCTGTACTTCCAAGGAAAGCTCGAGGCTTGGAGACTCGGGAGCAGCCCGAGTCGATCGAGGGGACCATACGTCGCTGGAATCAGCGACTCGCCGACGTGGTAGCGCGGGAACCTCGCGCGTTCGAGAATCAAGCAGTCGTGCCCCCGTCGCTGCAAGAACGTCGCGACCGCGGCGCCCGCCGGACCACCCCCGATGACGAGAACATCCGGCTTCTTGGCACCGTCACGCTTGGTCATCGGCTTCGCTCCTTTCGTCGACGCGGTTAGTGAAAACGCTCTCAGGTTCGCCCCGCCAGGCCGTTTCGTCCGTGACTCCGGTCACGTGCACGACCGGCGCCTCACCGTGATTGTCGCAAGCTCCCGCCGCCGCTGGAGTGGACCTCGAGATCCGATTTCCGGTCCTCGAGGGTGCCGTCCATTCTGTCCGTTTCCGCGCGTCGCACCGAAGTCGCGCGGTCACAAGTGAGGGCGATCAAACGAGCAGCCCGCGTCGTTTACACGATCCTGAGCGGCGTGCCGTTGTCCGCCTCGACCTCCCCGACGACCGTCGTAAAAGGGTGCCCCTTTTCTCGCAGCCGCCGCACGATCTGATCGGCCTCGTCAGCCCCCAGAGCGATCAAGAGTCCCCCCGAAGTCTCCGAATCGAGGAGCAGACTCGTCAGCGCGGAATCGCGGTCCCCGTCCCAGCTCGCGGCGCCGTCCACGTATTCTCGATTGCGCACGACTCCACCGGAAACGACGCCGCGCTGCGCCAGCTCGAGGGCGCCCGGGAGCAACGGGATGTCGCGAGAGCAGATCTTCAGCGTAACGCCCGACGAACGCGCCAGCTGCATCGCGTGGCCGAGGAGGCCGAAGCCGGTGATGTCCGTCGCGCTTCGAGCGCCGAGGTCAACCATCGCGGAGCTTGCGTCGCAATTCAGAGTCGACATGACCGCGATAGCGCGAGACGCGACCTGGGCGCCGGTCTTCCGCTTCTTGATCGCCGTCGCCACGCTGCCTGTTCCGATGGGCTTCGTCAGTACGAGGACGTCTCCTGGCGTGGCGCCAGAGTTTGTGACGAGTACGGTCGGATCGATGGTGCCCGTGATCGCCAGGCCGTACTTGACCTCGCGATCCTCAACCGTATGACCGCCGACCACGACGGCGCCCGCCTCTGCGACCTTCTCCGCGCCGCCGGCGAGGATCTCCCCGAGAACCTCGATCGGCAGCTTATCCCTCGGAAAACCGACGACGTTGAGCGCCGTCCGCGGCAGCGCTCCCATCGCGTAGCAGTCGCTCAGCGCATTAGCGGCCGCGATCCGCCCGAACTCGCGCGGGTCGTCGACGACGGGAGGGAAGAAGTCGACGGTCTGCACGAGCGCGAGGTCGGGCCTCAGACGGAACACCCCCGCATCCGCAAAGCGAGAGCACCCCTCGATGAGATCCGGGTGCGTCGTCGCCGGAAGAGTTTCGAGGATCTGGACCAGGTCGCTCGCAGGCAGCTTGGCCGCTCACCCGGCGCAGGATGCGAACTTCGTCAGTCGGTAGTCCTTGGTCCGAAAGGGCATCTCTCTCAGTCCAGCGAGCCGAATTCATCGTTGTGGGATTTCAACAGAAGAGTGTTCTCGGTCTCCTCATGTCGCAAGTACGTGAAGACGAATCGGTGCAACCGGACGACGATCTGATCGAGATCGGGGAACTCCGGCCCACGGAGCGCCTCGACGACTTGGTCGAGCAAACGCAGAAAGTCCCCGTGCTGGTTCTTCAGCGTCGTCACCCTGCACTGGACCCACGGCGTCCTGGCGAGAATCTCGTCGAAGAGCCCGCCGCGCTCCTCGCAGTCGAAACGCCGCTCCAAACGCCGGCGCAGCCGCAAGAGTCTCTGCTCGAGAGTGCGGACCCCGCCGGGCCAAACACGGACCTCCTCCGCTCGCATCTTCGCGAACCTGCTCACGTCCCGCTCGATTTCGGCGTGCTCTCGCAAAATCGCGTCGTAGCTGTAGAGACGACTGTCGTTCGGAGGCATCACATCTTCCTCCACCTCTCGTCGGTTCGTGCTCGACTCGTCCTTCTTTTCTGACGAGCCCACTGTAGCCGTGCGGCGCGCGCACCGACGTGACCTCGGTCACATTGAACAGGCGCCGTGAACCGGAAGCGAGAACGGGACTTGGGCGACAGCGCAGCCGTTTCAATCGAGGGGCTTCAGGAGGGTCAGTTGACGTCGCTCGATCCGCACGTGGCCGCTGCTCGCGAGCGCCGACAGTCGTCGAGACACGACCTCGCGCACCGATCCGATCGAGTCGGCGATGCGCTCGCGGGTCGGAAGCGATTCGAAGATCCGGGGAAACTCACCTTCGTCTTCCCCGGTCGCCTTCGAGCCGTCGACGAGAAAACTCCACAGCCGATGCGTCGTGTCCTCGAACGATAGCTGCTCGACAATTTCCGTCATCATCCGCAAGCGTCCGACGACGTCGCCGACCAACGCCAGCGCCAGCCGCGGATCCGAACGAAGGAGCGACAGAAGCTCGTCCCGCGACAAGCTCGCGACCAGGCAGTCGGTCTCGGCGGTGAAGGTGGCGGGGTAGCCCTTGCCGTCGAAAAAGGGCACCGCGGCAACGATCTCCCCCGGTAGAGCGCGATGGAGGACTCGCTGTCTCCCCTCGGGCGAGCTCTTCACGAGAGCGCCCGTGCCCAGAACGACGAAGTGCAACGATTCGCACCGCTGCCCCATCGTGAAAAGCTTCGCGTCTTTTTCGAGAACCGTCTGGCGCGCAACGTCGAGGATCCGTTCGCGCACCGCCTCACCGACCGTGGCAAAGAGGGTTTCCTCGGCGAAGAATTGAGTCAGCTCTTCTCGCGACAGCTTGTTCACATTCTCATTGTCGAACGCGTCGTCGAGGCTGTCAAGCGACGGAGCCAGAGACGACATGAACAAAGACGAAAGAGCTGCGAGTATCCGACGACCGCAATCTGCTGAGCGGCGCAATCGTTTCTCGTACCCGCCCGAGAAGATCCCGCGATGCTTCGCCGACGCGCCGACGCCACTCTGGTTCGCGATGCCCCGCGCCTCCGGTCGTTCCTGCCGTTCATCTCTCCGTGTTGCAGCGAGGCCCTCATCGACCTCGACCTCGAGGTCGACACGGGGCTCACTTTCCTCGAGGAGTGCAACCGCAACACACCACGGGGGAAGCGCGCCACGCTCTTTCACCTCTTCTTGCGCGCAATCGAGATCTCATAGATGACAGGAGGCTCCCGATCGACAAGGCGGTCAGCCAGTACAAGCTCGACGATGACTACGAACGCAACGAAGCTCGACGCGGATCTCTCGGCGATCGTGTCGGACGCGCCCCTCCTGGTCCCGCTCGAGCCCCCAATCCGCGGGATCTCCTGGCGACGATCCTTCACTCATCCGCCATCCGACCGGACACGCTGATGTACAATCACCTGAACCGACCCTGCGACCTGATCAAGGGCCAGGCCATGACGGATCTGTTCACCTGAGAGACCCGATGACCGACAAGACGCTACTCGTTCGTCACCGCGACGAGACCGACCTGATCGACTGTCCCTACGGCGACGTCGCTCGCGTCGTCACCGGGGGCGACGGCGGCGTCGCCAACGTCCACGTCGTTCGCGTGACGAAGGGCAGCGAGCACTACCACGCCGAGTACGACGAGGTGTACTACGTCCTCTCAGGCAGAGGCACGATCAGCTTCGGGACCGAGACCCACCCGCTGCGACCCGGAACGGCGACGGTGATCCCCCGAGGCCTCCGACACTCACTCGAGGCGGCGGACGGCGATACTCTCGAATTCGTCATCTTCGGTACCCCCGCGATGGCCTTCGACGACGAGCGAGCACGCCCGCGGAAGTAGCCGCGAACTCGGACAGTCTCAGGGCTGGAGCGCACAGCTGGCGCAGGCTTCAGGTGGCTCGATCGAGCTCGGACTCGGCGCGCAGCCGTGCGCCTCCACGTCGAGAAACGCTCGCTCCGTCGGTATCAGCGCGGAGAGAAACTGGGCGGTGGCCCCATAGAACCCTCGCGGATCCTCTCGCTCGAGCAGCCGCGCGAATGCCGGCGCCCACCAGGAGAGGTGGTCCTCGAGGAACTTTTTCTGCGCGTCGCGGCAGGTGTTCGCCTTCTCGGAGCCACCGACCTCTGTCGAAAGGACCGCCCGGCGCTCCTGGCTGAGAAGAAACGCCAGAAACTCGAGCTCGAGAACGATGTGATCACAGCGCTCGGGGTTGGAGCGCGACGGCTCGACACCGAACGCCCGATAGAATCCGCTGACGTCGGCGAGCTCGTGCGAACGCCGAAAGACGAGCTTCTGCTCGACGTAGTCGGTCTCGTGCGGCGGGCAAGCCCCCGAGACGACCAGACCGAAGCACCGCTCGTAGAGAGCGTGGAGCTCGTCCTCGGAAGCGGGAAGCCGGTCGAACACGGGCGCCGGTTCGAGCGATTCGAGACCGCGTTCTCCCGGACCGAGGCTTCTCGGACGCGCCGCTTTCTCGTCCCTGACGACGGCTACAGCCTCCTCGATCAGCCGTCGCGATCCCGGCTCCACGAGCGCCCGCCACGAGCCGGTTCTCGGATCGGCGAGGCACAGAGCCGCGAAGCGATAGAGCGCCTGCCGGGCGGCCTTCAACGCTTCTTCGATCTCGAAACTCTGGCTGTCGTTGGAAGACATCAGCGAACGTCGCTCACTCGGATTCCGCACACACTGGACAAGAGCATCAGATGGAATTCACGTGAGCCGAGCTCGGCCGCTCGAACGTCGGCTCTTCGATCGTCAACCGGGCGACCTCCTCGTCGAGCTTGTTGTAGCCGACGATCGTGTCGTTGAAGATCTCCTGCGTCTTCGTCTTCCCGTCGGGCATCGTCACCTCGACCTCGGCGACCTTTTTCCCCTTCTCGATCGCGAAACGGAAGATGATCTGCTGGCTCGAGCGGAAGAGCTGCAAGATGGCGAGCAGCTTGCGGTCCGGACAGCTGTACTGGTCGATAGCGTGCTCGACGCCCGGACCGAACATCTGCTCGAGGTATCCCCGCGGCACCCAACGCGGCGGTATGTAGAACCCGTTCGGCTCGGTGCCGAACTGCGGGTAGAGCGGCAACGCGATCTGGCGCTCGCGGATCAGGTAGTAGAGCGGGTTGTCGGGATGCTTCACCCACGCGCCCTTCTCGTCGAGCTCGACGAGACCCTGCAGGCGGATCTTACCGACGCACGCGGCCATGCAGCGTGGCTCTCCGGGCGCGCCCGTCGGACTGATGTTCTTGTCCTTTCCCTCGACACGCGGAAAGCAGCCGACGCACTTCTCGCTCGTGCGCGTCGACGGCCGGTACATCGCCTTCTTGTACGGACAACCCTCGACGCACTTGCGGTAGCCGCGGCAGCGCTTCTGATCGACGAGGACGATGCCGTCCTCAGGGCGCTTGTAGATCGCGTTGCGCGGACACGATCCCAGGCAGCCCGGGTACGTGCAGTGGTTGCAGACACGCGCCAGGTGGAAGAACCAGACCTTGTGCTCGGGCAGCTCCACCGAGCCCCCGTATTGACCGTCGCGCTTGAAGTGATTCCCGGTGGGAGTGTCCTCGTAGAGATTCGGGGAGCGCCACTCGTCGTCCTCCGGGAGGTACCCGAGCGCGCGCTGCGGGCCCTGCGGCCCCGGCTTCTTCTCGGCCGCCTCGAAAATCGTCATGCCCTCGAAGGTACCGTAGGGCTTCGTCTCCTGGTCCTTCCCCTCGACGTCCCAGACCTGGCCTTCGGGGTTCGCCTTCTCGAGCATGCCCAGGAGCTTGCTGTCCCAGTTCTGCGGGTAGCCGCCGTAGGGCTTCGACTCGACGTTATTCCACCATGTCAGCTCCTGGCCCTTCGAGAAGGTCCAAGTGCTCTTGCACGACATCGTGCAGGTCTGGCAACCGATGCAGCGG